>NZ_MNQN01000087.1:0-3331 GCF_001915455.1 Bacteroides sp. 43_46
CATTGTACTGGCGGTACTATCAAGTGGTTGGAACAGAGATTGCAGATGATCGGTTCGCCCGATGAAGCAGAAGAACTGGCCGTTACTGTGGAAGACAATGGAGGTGTATATGTTGTACCGGCTTTTGCCGGACTGGGTGCTCCTTGGTGGCAAGGGGATATAAAGGCGGCCATTTTAGGGATGACTTTAGGTACCGGGAAGCCACATGTTCTTAGGGCGGCGCTTGAATCCATAGCTTATCAAGTCAATGATTTAGTCAAAGCGATGACCACTCAGGCAGGTATAAAACTGAAAGAAATCAGGGTTGACGGAGGACCTACAAAAAATAAATTTTTAATGCAGTTCCAGGCTGACTGTTTACGTGTACCGATCAATTGTTCGGATGTTGAGGAGGCCTCGGCTTTGGGAGCTGTTGTGATGAATGGAATGGCCCGCAAGATATGGACGAGCTTTGAACAAGTGGCCGTATTACGCCGGAGCCGCTACCGAATAGAACCGCAGGGCAACTTACCACTGATGGAGAAATGGTGTGAAGGCTGGCTGAAAGCAGTAAATCAATTAATCGGATAAATATCTTCTAAGTATAATTTTAACACCAACTATTTACGATGAAAAACAAGGAAAGAATGTGCTTCGGTATAATTATCGGCACCCGTGCTTATTTTAATTCAGAATTGGCCAAAGATGTTCGCAAACAGCTGTTGAGAACACTTGCAGACGAAGGCTATGACTATGTAATTTTACCTGAAGATGCTACTCCTACTGGCAGTAGCAGTATTGAAACCCGTGAAGACGGATTGAAGTGTGCCGAACTGTTCCGTCAAAATCGTGACCGTATTGACGGCATTATAGTCTCTTTACCCAACTTTGGCTTTGAGATTGGAATAATCAATGCTATCAGTGTGGCTGATTTGAATGTTCCCATTTTGGTACAAGCTTGTGACGACGAGAATGACAAGGTGGACTTGGACAGCCGCCGTGATGCTTTCTGTGGTAAAATTTCTGTTTGCAATAATTTGTATCAATATGGTATTCCTTTTACAGATACTACGCTGCATACCTATTCTATATACTCTGAACTATTGGCTAAGGATATTAATAAGTTCGCCGGTATCTGTCGTGTGGTCAATGGTTTGCGCCATGCACGTATCGGGGCTATCGGTGCCCGACCAGCCGGTTTTCAGACGGTACGTGCCAGTGAAAAACTGTTGCAGAAGAGTGGTATTACAGTCGTTCCAGTCGATCTTTCTGAAATACTCGGTGCTGCCCGTAAGATTGAGGATACAGATGTGGAACTGCTGAAGAAACTTGAAGAGATTAAGTGTTATGCAGTAGTTCCTAAAGAATACAGTGACAAGCTGGTGCTTCAGGCAAAGTTTGGCGTGGCTGTGGAACGGTGGATTGAAGCCAATCAGATTGATGCTGTGGCTGTTCAGTGTTGGGACTCTTTGGAACAGAACTATGGTTGTGCAGCTTGTGTGACAATGAGTATGCTGGGTGAAAAACTACTACCTGCCGCTTGTGAGGTTGATATTGCCGGTGCTGTATCCATGTATGCTTTGACATTGGCAGCGCAAGGTCAATCGGCATTACTTGACTGGAACAATAATTTTGCGGAAGACCGGAATAAATGTGTGTGTACTCATTGCGGTAATTTCCCGAAATCGTTTGTCAGAAATGACTTAAAGCTTGGTACACTTGGCGTTCTGGGACGTACGCTAGGTAAGGTCAATACATTCGGTGCTGTATATGGCAAAGTGACTAAAGGTGATTTCACATTCTTCCGTATTTCCACTGATGATACTAAAGGTACTATCAAGGCTTATTTGGGTACTGGTGAAATCACGGATGATCCGTACGGAATGGATGGATGTATAGCTGTTACCAAAGTGGATAACTTACAGATTTTGATGAAACATATTTGCAGGAATGGTTTTGAACATCATGTGGCTATGGTTCGTAATGATGTAAAGGATATTCTGAATGAGGCCATCGAGGGTTATTTGGGGTGGAATCTATATGTGCATGAATAAATAGGTAAACACACGGTAAACAACAGAAAATAAATTATGATACTTGTTGACAACTATATTGGAGCCATTCTGTGTTGTGTCTATTGTTGCCTCTGTTGGGGTTCTTGGGCGAATACGCAGAAGATGGTGACATCGAAAAGCTGGAGTTTTGAGCTTTTCTATTGGGATTTGACTTTCGGTTTATTTTTCACAGCTCTGTTAGGTGCCCTGACATTGGGTAGCTTGGGAGGTGAAGGCCGTACTTTCTTTGGGGATTTGGCAGTAATGGACTGGAATAGTATGAAGTATGCGCTCCTAGGCGGTATTGTATGGAATTTCGGTAATATCTTTCTGACAGCAGCCATTGCTGTAGCCGGGATGTCGATAGGTTTTCCCATTGGTGGAGGCTTAGCTTGGATAGGCGGTATAATTTTTAATTATCTACTGATATCTTTGGCCGGCGAAGTATACCCTGGAAACCAGACATTGCTTTGGATAGGAGTAGCTGTTATTGTGATAGCCATCTGCATTTGTGGCAAGGCTTATGGAAAGATGTCGGCAAGTCAGGCGTCTACTCCTAAAAAAGGTATCTTATTGGCTATTGTAGCGGGGTTGGCCATTATGTTCTTCTATGGCTTGGTTGTAAAATCACTAGATCCTCAGTATGTAACGGGTGGTACGGGAACACTGACTCCCTATACCGGTGTATTTTGTTTTGCTGCCGGTGTCCTTATCACGACTCCTGTCTTTAATACGTTTGCTATGAGTCATCCGGCTCAGGGAAACAAGGTGACAATGAAGGATTATCTGAAAGGTGACACCCGTACACATCTGATTGGTATGTTGGGAGGTTTTATTTGGATGAGTGGTATGGTAGTCAGCTTTATGGGAGCTGGTTCTGCCAATCCGGCTATAGCCTATGCATTGAGTAATGCCGCACCGGTGGTAGCCATGATTTGGGGATTCTTTGTATGGAAGGAGTTCAAAGGCGCTCCAAAGGGGACTGTACCTATGATTGCAACCATGTTTGTGCTCTTTGTTGTGGGGCTGGTACTGATTACTCTTTCAAACTGATATTTTAAATTCATTGTTAACCCAAAATAATATTAAATGAAAACGATTGTAACACAAATTAGACAGAAAAGGTTAATGGCCTTAGTGCTGTTCCTTTTGGTAGGTATGACATCTGTTTTTGCACAGAAACAAGTAAATGTATCTGGCAGAATTACTGATGAGCTTAATGAACCGATGATTGGTGTAAGTGTATTGGAAAAAGGAACGACAAATGGTGTTATAACTGATTTGGATGGCAATTATAC
>NZ_MNQN01000101.1:0-51470 GCF_001915455.1 Bacteroides sp. 43_46
CAAAAAAACACGTGCCATACCCCTTAATGGATATATTTGTTCTACACCTCCTTTCAATATCTGATAAGCTTTACGATAAGCCTCCATTGCTACATCATCCAAATCTTCTTCCTCATAGCATTCCGCCAAATTATCATATATCATTGCCAAGAACTCATTTTGTTCAGGCATTAGTCGAATCGCTTTCAAATATTCTTCTACCGCAAAGGAGGTACGTCCCATATCCCGATAAGTGGCGCCCCAATAATAATGAGCCTGTGCAGCGCGTAAACTCTTATCTCTGTCGCCATAATAATCGACAGCCGCCTTTATCAGCGAATCATCATCTAAAGGTACATAATTCTTATGCCGTGCCTGTGTAAGCAACAATGCATAAAGCGCTCTATCAGCACGTGACAGCTTCTGTGGTGAGGAAATTGACTCCAAAATAGATAACGCACTATCAGGACTTACCTCCATTAACGAGTCGGCACAGAGCAGTAACGGATTCTTCACAGAAGAAGAACAAGAGGATAGAGAAACAGATAGTAAAATACTACCCATACCGATAAACAAAAAGGCGAATAGTGGAAAGTAATATATAAAATAGTCGTATTTCTTTTTCATCTCACGGCTTGTTTTACTTCTTAATGGAACAAAGGTAGTGATTTCTAGTAGAAATAAAGAGCCGCAATCCCAAATTCCATAAAACGGAAGTGAGATTGCGGCTCTTATCGTATAAACCCTCTTTCAGACTAGCTTACAGACCGAAAGCTGCTTTAATCTTATCAACGTAGTCGAGTTTCTCCCATGTAAAGAGTTCCACTTCCACTGTTTTGTCACCTTCATAACGAGAAGAAAACTTCTTCGTTACCACTTGTGGTTCGCGTCCCATGTGACCATAAGCTGCCGTTTCCTGATAAATCGGGTTACGAAGTTTCAGACGTTCCTCGATTGCTTTCGGACGAAGATCGAACAGCTGGTCGATAACGCGTGCAATCTCGCCATCAGTCATGTTCACATGAGAACGGCCGTAAGTATCCACAAAAATATTAATCGGACGAGCCACACCGATAGCATAACTTACCTGTACAAGCATTTCGTCTGCCACACCTGCTGCAACCATATTCTTAGCGATATGACGAGCTGCATAAGCTGCGCTACGGTCCACCTTACTAGGGTCTTTTCCGGAGAAAGCGCCACCACCGTGAGCACCTTTACCGCCGTAGGTATCAACGATAATCTTACGTCCGGTCAGACCGGTATCTCCGTGAGGACCACCGATGACAAACTTTCCGGTCGGGTTAACATGATAGACAATCTTGTCATTGAACAGAGCCAGCACTTTATCGTGATGAATAGAAGCAATCACGCGAGGCATCAGAATTTCAATCACATCACGACGAATGATAGACAGCATTTCTTCGTCAGCTTTCAACTGAGCGGCTTCCGAGTCATTCTCCGGCTGAATAAAATCATCATGCTGTGTAGAGACAACAATTGTATCAATGCGAACAGGAGTTCCGTTATCGTCATATTCAATAGTAACCTGACTCTTGGCGTCGGGACGGAGGTAAGTCATTACCTTGCCTTCGCGACGGATGTCGGCCAGCACTTGCAGAATACGGTGTGCCAGATCAAGAGAAAGCGGCATGTAGTTTTCCGTTTCGTTCGTTGCATAACCGAACATCATACCTTGGTCGCCTGCACCCTGTTCCATCGGATCCTGACGTTCTACACCACGGTTAATATCGGGACTCTGCTCGTGAATAGCGGAAAGTACACCGCAAGAGTTACTTTCGAACATGTACTCTCCTTTGGTATAACCGATTTTCTTAATCACCTCGCGTGCGATGAGTTGTAGGTCAACGTACGCTTTTGTTTTCACTTCACCCGCTAATACTACTTGTCCGGTAGTTACTAGTGTTTCGCAAGCTACTTTCGAACTGGGGTCGTAAGCCAACAGTTTGTCAAGCACGGCGTCCGATATCTGATCGGCTACCTTGTCGGGGTGTCCTTCTGACACCGATTCGGATGTAAATAAGTATCCCATCTTTCTTAAATTAAGAATTAAAAAATAAGAATTAAAAGATGATAGAGCAGGAGAGGTGAGTAGTGCAAATATATGCCGAAAGACATCAACGAGTCGTGTTTTAGCATTTTTTTCTGTGGTTGCAAGCTACTCAAATCTGTCCACACTTTCATTTCGGTTGCAAAGATAAAGAGATTTCGGAGATTATGAGTATCTTTGGGCGGTATTTAACACAATAATAGATTTAAAATGATTCTAAATAAGAAAGTAAGAACGCTTTTCGCACTGGCGCTCTATATCGGATTTACGATTGCGATTTACGCCATTGTCTGTCATTTCATCCACCGTGAGTTTCAAGACATTCACCTGCTTTATGCCATATTGATAGGCTGTCTGGCTTATCTGCCACGATTTATTGCCGACAGGAAGAAGAAATGAGCTCTTTTATCGTCCTTCCCAATACCGGGTGTACCACGTCCGGCGCAATTTCTGCCAGTGGCCGCATCACAAAATCGCGCTCCGTCATTAGAGGGTGGGGGAGATTCAGTGCTGCCCCGGAAGGAGAAGTAACAGAGAGCACCAGATCATCGTAAAGCAAGAGGTCAATATCAATCAGACGGTCGCTATATACTCCGTCAACAGACTTCTTGGTGCGCCCTAACTCCCGTTCAATTAGTTGCGTCTCCCGCAATACCTCTAAAGGAGATAAATCCGTGTCTACACAAGCGGCAGCATTCAGGAAACTGTTTTCAGAAGCAAAGCCCCACGGAGCAGTAACGTAAAAAGCAGACAGGGAAACAACTTTCCCTATCTGCTCTTCTATTTTCTGCACGGCATCCCGGAGATTCTGTTCTTTATCACCCAGGTTAGTACCGAGTCCTACATATACTTCCGCCATTATTTGTCCAAAATCAGCATTGCATCGCCATAAGTACCGAAACGGTAACCTTCTTTCAATGCTACGTGATAAGCGTCCATTACCTGCTCGTATCCGCCGAAAGCGGCTACAATCATCAGGAGTGTAGAAAGAGGCATATGAAAATTGGAAATCATCGAGTTAGCCACAGTAAATTCGTACGGCGGGAAGATGAACTTATTTGTCCAACCTTCAAATTCTTTCAAATGTCCGTCGGTGCTGACTGCACTCTCGATAGCCCGCATCACCGTAGTACCTACCGCACATACGTTTCTACCGGTATCCTTGGCACGATTGACAGTTTTCACCGCCGCTTCGTCCACAAGCATCTGTTCCGAGTCCATTTTGTGCTTCGTCAAGTCTTCTACATCAATGTCACGGAAGTTGCCCAGGCCGGCATGTAAGGTGATATAGGCAAAGTCTATTCCCTTAATTTCCAGACGTTTCATCAATTCACGACTGAAGTGCAAGCTAGCTGTCGGGGCAGTCACCGCGCCTTCTTTCTTCGCGAAGATAGACTGGAAACGTTCGGCATCTTCCGGTTCTACAGGACGATTGATAATAGAGTGGGGGAGCGGAGTTTCGCCCAAAGCATACAAAGCCTTCTTAAATTCATCATGCGGTCCGTCATACAGGAAACGAAGCGTACGACCACGAGAAGTGGTATTATCAATTACTTCGGCCACCATTGAATCATCCGGACCGAAATACAATTTATTACCAATACGGATTTTACGCGCTGGGTCTACGAGCACATCCCACAGACGGAGTTCTTCGTTCAACTCACGCAATAAGAATACTTCAATACGAGCACCTGTCTTTTCTTTATTACCGTACAAACGAGCGGGGAACACCTTTGTATCGTTGAATATAAACACATCTTTATCATCAAAGTAGTCCAATACATCCTTGAACATCCTGTGTTCAATTTTACCTGTATTACGATGCAATACCATCAAACGCGACTCATCTCTATACTTCGTAGGATGCAAAGCGATTTTATCCTCGGGTAACTTAAATTTGAATTGTGATAGCTTCATATCTATTCCTTATTACGTTTTTAAAAAGTGCGGGATCCAAACAGTCTTCCAAACGGACATCGCCTACACGGGTACGAATCAACCCTGTGAGATGAGCCCCGCTATGGAGCGCCTCGCCAATGTCGCGTGCCAGTGCGCGGATATAAGTCCCCTTGCTGCATACCACACGAATCCGAATCATCGGTTCCGGTTCTTCCAAACGGCATTCCAACAATTCAATCTCGTCGATAACAAGCTGTTTCGCCTTTAGTTCGACTTCCTCACCTTTACGTGCCAGCTCGTAAGCACGCTTGCCGTCCACCATACAGGCGGAAAAGGCAGGAGGTACTTGTTCTATCGTTCCGATAAAGTGCGTCAACACTTTTTCCACCAGTTCCCTCGTGATATGTCCGGTAGGGTAGGTGGCATCTATCTCATGCTCCAAATCATACGACGGGGTAGTAGCACCCAACCGGAGTGTCGCAACGTACTCCTTCGTGTGATATTGAAACTCTTCAATCCGCTTTGTAGCCTTGCCTGTGCATACAATCATCACCCCCGTTGCAAGAGGGTCCAACGTGCCGGCATGGCCGACCTTTAGTTTTTTCACCCCTATCCGGCGACAGATATGATAGCGGGCGTGCCCTACCACCTTAAATGAAGTCCAGCCAAGAGGTTTATTAAAAAACAGTACTTCGCCTTTTTTAAAATTCATCAGCTCAATATAATCGTTACCAATCCTGCTATCGCACAATAGATTGCGAAATAGATCAGCTTTCCTTTCTTCACTATGTTTATCATCCACTTACAAGCCAGGCAACCGGCTATGAAAGCAGCCATAAAACCTACAATCAACGACAATGCAGGAATGTCTCCCACTACGTCCTCCCCTTTCATCATCTTCATACCGTCAAGCAATGCCTCACCCAGAATGGGCGGAATAACCATAAGGAAAGAGAATTGCGCCAACTTCGCTTTGTTGTCTCCCAACAGTAATCCCGTAGCGATGGTAGAACCCGAACGGGACAATCCCGGCATTACTGCACAAGCCTGGGCAATACCGATAATAAGCGCATCTTTCATCGAGATTTTTTCTTTTTGACGCGGCTTGTAATAGTACGAGAAAGTCAGCAGGGCAGCCGTCAACAACAACATACAGCCCACAATCAGCAGTCCCGAGCCAAATATTTCTTCTACATAGTCTTTAAAGAATACTCCCACAATACCGATTGGTATCATTGAGATCAATATATTAATCACGTAGCGCGTCTCCTCGTTCATCCGGAACTTGAATAACCCGCGGAAAATCCAATCTATCTCTTTCCAAAGAATCACCAATGTACTGCATACCGTAGCCACATGCACTACAATTGTAAATGCCAAATTCTCTTCACCCTGTATCCCAAACAATGCCGACCCGATAGCCAAATGCCCACTGCTACTTACAGGCAAATATTCTGTCAATCCCTGAATCAGTCCAAGGATTAATGCTTCCAACCAACTCATAACTTATCTTTATTCTATTTTAGTTTTAGGTTTGCGCAATACCGCATAAATCATCGACAAGAAACCGAACAGGCAAACGACAGGCGCCACCTTAATTCTACGTGCACTGAAAATATCAGGTTCAAAGATCGTTTCGGACGACGAAGGTCCTGTCATCAATAGAAACCCGATAATAACAATCGCCATTCCTACCGCTAGCAAGATAAAGTTCACTTTATCAAAGGCAAATTTCTGCTTGTCAGACATAGTTTGTTTAATTATAAATTCAAAATTAAAGTCGCGAATCACAGTTCGCTATACCTATTTACTATCTATTCTCTACTAAATATAATACAAGGTATTGGCCCTCATTCTCAAGTATTTGTTAATGGAAATGTAGGCACACAGCCACGTAATCACCATTCCAAACACCAACACACTCGCACAAACGATAAGCATGACTTCGGGAGTGATTACCTGAAGCAATTCCTGCTCGTATGTCACTGCCCAATAGGCCGTCCCCATTAATATGGCATCGGCAACTACGGCAGCCAGCACGCCACTCCACACATTCCTTCGGAGAAACGGTCGCCGAATGAAGCTCCAGCTCGCCCCCACCAGTTTCATTGTATGGATGAGGAAGCGCTTGGAGTATATAGCAAGCCTTATCGTATTGTTTATCAAAGCAAAGGAGATAAAAGTAAGCACTACCGCCAAAGCCAGTAATACCAGACTGATATTCCGTATGTTATCATTCACAGCATCAATCAGCTCCTTCCGGTAGAGCACATCCTGTATATTACTGTTCCGTTTGACCATTTTCTCAATCTTCGCAATACTGTCGGAGTTAGCATAATCGGAATGGAGCTTTATTTCAATAGAAGCGGTGAAAGGATTATAACCCAGAAACTCTTCAGGATCAGTTCCCATAGCTTCGGTCTGCTCCTTCAATGCCTGTTTTTTAGAGATATATTCGGATTGTTTCACGAAAGGTTCCTGATTCAGCTTCTTCTGCAGTTTCAGGATATCCGCCTCTTTCATATCGTCGCTAATGAGAATGGAGAAACTGATATTCTCGCGGACATATACGGAAAGATTGTGCGCCGTAAGCACGAAGAACACAACCAGCCCCAACAGTAGCAACACCAGCGTGGTACTGATACTCGACGTAATAAACTGCATATCGAAAATCGAACTTGACTTATATCTGCTTTTATTTCCCATCCTCTACCTCTTTTTCCGAAAAACGTAAATCATGGAACTGCTCCGCTCCTTCCGTCCCAAAGCGCTGAACCATGCCAATGTTCCGACATACATCCCTTTCAGGAAACTACATGAACTACCCCGATGTTTCTCACTTAGCATGGATACGTAAAAAGCGTCAAAAGGCATCGGGTGACGTGCCGCCATGATAAAGCCATGCCGGGAAGCCAACTGTTGGATAGTGCCCGGTGTGAAATGCCAAAGATGTCGCGGGACATCATAAGCCGCCCAATACTCGCCGTAACGTTGCGCATCATAAGAGGAACAGTTGGGCACTGCCACAATTAGCAGTCCTTTTTCCGTCAACATCTCATGAAGCTGTTGCCACACCTCGCCGAGGTGTTCAAGATGTTCCATAACGTGCCAAAGGGTAATGACATCAAAACTGCCGGGAGCAAACTCTTGCAGAGCCGATTCGGGTTTCACCTCCAGTCCGAAATGTTCCTTTGCAAACTCACGTGCCTGCGGATTCTTCTCCACCGCCTCCACTTTCCAGCCACGACGCACCATCGTATCGGCAAAATAACCGGTGCCCGTACCTATATCGAGCAAACGCCCCGTCTTGCGATGCGCCTCCTTAGCTACCAGCCGCGCCTTGCGGCCCAGCATATAGGAACGTACATAGTGATAAACGGAATTCATCGCGCCTTTGCGCGTATCAGTGTGGGAGATATAATCAGGAGTCTCATAATACTTACCTATCTCAGCCTCTACGGGAACACCTTGCGTGAACGTAAATCCGCAATCTTCACACGAATACAGTTCAAACTGTTCGCCCGAAGCATAAAAATCCGTACAAGTCATGACGCGTTTCAAGTGCGTACTGCCACACACCGGACAAGCATTTATACTGAGTTTCTCCATTAATTTCTAAGCAAAATTAAGTGCTGCCTCAAACCACAAGACAACACTATACCCGAATTTGGTGCAAAGAAACAAATAAAAAGTGATGTAATGGGCTTTTGTTAAGGACTTTTAATAATACAAACTGACCTTGCTCTGATATAAGTTGTATAAACTAAAATCTATATAACAGAGCAAGACAGTTATTTACGTCAGGGTAGGACGCTTGCTTTAAGAAGTTTAAGAAGATTCTTTTCTTCATATCAACCAACCGAATTAAAAGATCCCCATCTTCTTTGCCATCCTCATTATACGAATATAAAAGAATAGAATCATCAAATATTTCGACTATGTAACCTACATAAAACTTGTCCATGTCATTATCAAAACTATGTCAAATGGTATCTTTACTTCAGGAACAAGATGACAAAAAGTAATGGCGTTGCGGTACCGCAACGCCATTACTTTAAAATCATTATAACTTATCACCAACCATTTTTTGCAACATTACCCACGATATAATCACCCTACAAACATTGCATACGCGCAGGTACACAAATTTAAAACTTACACTTCCTCCCCTTTCAACGTAGCCGAACTGGCTTCCGTGACACGCACGTTGACGAAATCACCGACACGATGCGTACCCCTATCGAACACTACGACGCGGTTTTGCTCCGTGCGACCGAACAGTTGGTCGCGCGAACGCTTGGAGACTCCTTCCACAAGCACTTCGTAAGTTTTTCCGATGCAACGCTGGTTGGACTCAGCCGACAGGCGATTCTGCAAAGCGATAATCTCATTCAGGCGGCGGACTTTCACATCTTCGGGCACATTGTCTTCGAGATGTTTGGAAGCATACGTTCCCGGACGTTCGGAATATTTGAACATGAAAGCAGCATCGTATCCGCACTCTTCCATCAGGGAGAGCGAGAGAGCGTGGTCTTCCTCCGTTTCGGAGTGGAAACCGGAGAATATATCCGTTGTCAGTCCGCAATCGGGAATGATACGTTTGATAGCGGCCACACGGTCCAGATACCATTCTCGGGTATATTTGCGGTTCATCAGTTTCAGGATACGGGAGCTGCCGCTTTGCACGGGTAGGTGAATATGCTTGCACACATTGGGCACTTGCGCGATCACTTCCAGCGTTTCGTCACTCATATCCTTCGGATGAGAGGTAGTGAAACGGATGCGTACTCCCGGAGCAGCTTCGGCCACCGTGCGGAGCAACATCGGGAAGGTGACGATTTCACCTGTCGGCTTCTCAAAACGGTAGGAATTGACGTTCTGCCCCAAAAGTGTGACTTCCTTGTAGCCTTTTGCCACCAAGTCCGACACTTCGTTGAGGATACTTTCCACGTCACGGCTGCGCTCGCGTCCACGGGTGTAGGGCACGATACAGTAGGTACAGAAATTGTTACAGCCACGCATGATAGACACGAATCCGGAGATATGATTGCCGCAGATACGTGAAGGAATCACATCCCGATAGGTTTCGGTGGTGGAAAGTTCAACGTTGATTGCCTTCTCGCCGGCTTCTACGGCGGCAATCAGATCGGGCAACGTCAAGTAAGCGTCCGGACCGACCACAAGATCGACATGATGATTCGTTATCAGATCATCCTTCACTCGCTCGGCCATGCAGCCCAGTACCCCCACGATGAGACGCTTCTTCTTTTTCTTCAGCGAGTGGAAAAACTCCAGGCGATTCAGAATCTTCTGTTCCGCATTGTCGCGGATCGAACAGGTGTTCATAAACACGGCATCAGCCTCCTCCAGCGTTTCAGCTACGGAGTACCCCGCCATTTGCATCACCGAGGCGATCACCTCACTGTCGGCCACATTCATCTGGCAGCCGTAGGTTTCGATAAACAACTTCTTGTTGTCATCAGCAGTTGCGGATTTAAAGTCCGCTCCCGTTAATTCGTTCATATTCAAATCTTATTTAAAAATTCGACTGCAAAGATACGGCTTCGGTTTTTAATAAGTGGTGAATTGATACAAAAATAACGCAAAAACTTATAGTCTGGCGGGCTAACTTGCAATTAATGTTAAGAGAATAAACATTTTCCGGTCAGTTTCTTGGCAAATTTAATTTTATTTTTCACATTTGTGCAATGAAAGAAACATTAGATTTTTTCATAGTTAAGGTTTAGGTTAAAAAAATTAAGGGGAGCTGTGAAGCTGCCATAACTAAATGTTAGCTCAAACCAGATAAAATGCCTACCTTTGGCGGACAACTATTTAGAAGTGAAGCAAAATGGAAGATTTTTTGAAATTTCTCTTGATAGCAGGTGTCATTCTCGTGGGAATATTCAAAGAGGTGAATAAAAATAGCAAATCGAAGAAAGCTAAAAATAACCGCCCCGTCCCGCCGACACCCTCTCCCGTCGAAGTAGCTCCCGACGCCACTCCTATGCCCGAAGCCTGGGGCAGACCCAGGTCGCTGGAAGAACTGTTTCAGCCGATTCCCGCAGAGCAGCGGACGCGCAAACCGAAAGTAAGGCAGCAGGAGTCGAAACCGAAAAAGAAAAAAGAAGAAGTATCCGTTGCCGCCTCTATCGCCAACAGTGCCGCACAGGATGAACGAAACAGCCGGCAAGGTGCCCACTATAACACTTCCCACGATTCACATGACAACAAAGAAGACTTCACCATTCATTCTGCTGAAGAAGCCCGGCGCGCTATTATCTGGGGAGAAATCCTTCAACGGAAGTATTGACAAGTGTCAGGTGTAAAGTATTAGATATCAACTGTGTCAGGTATTAAACATTGAGCATTACGATTCGAGTATCAGGTTCCGCCCTGAATGTCAACATATTGAGCGAATTATTAACCAATTAAATATCAACTGTATTTAACACGAAATTGTACTATTTATGTCATTCAATCGTATTTCAGCAGCAGAAGCTGCAAGCCTTATCAAACATGGCTACAATATCGGCCTGAGCGGATTTACTCCCGCCGGAACGGCCAAGGCTGTCACAGCCGAGCTAGCAAAAATAGCTGAAGCAGAACATGCCAAGGGAAACCCTTTTCAGGTAGGTATCTTTACAGGTGCATCGACCGGTGAATCTTGTGACGGCGTACTGGCACGTGCCAAAGCCATTCGTTACCGTGCTCCTTACACTACCAATTCCGATTTCCGCAAAGCTGTCAACAACGGAGAAATTGCCTACAACGACATACACCTCTCACAAATGGCACAGGAAGTGCGTTACGGCTTCATGGGGAAAGTGAACGTAGCCATTATCGAAGCCTGCGAACTGACTCCGGACGGCAAAATCTATCTGACGGCTGCCGGCGGTATCTCTCCGACTATCTGCCGTTTGGCAGACCAGATCATCGTTGAGCTGAACAGCGCGCACAGCAAATCCTGCATGGGATTGCACGATGTGTACGAACCACTCGACCCGCCTTACCGCCGCGAAATACCTATCTACAAGCCGAGCGACCGCATCGGACTGCCTTACATCCAAGTGGATCCGAAGAAAATCGTAGGCGTGGTAGAGACTAACTGGCCGGACGAAGCGCGCTCTTTCGCCGCTGCCGACCCGTTGACCGACAAAATCGGACAGAATGTTGCCGACTTCCTTGCCGCAGACATGAAACGCGGTATCATCCCGTCGACCTTCCTGCCGTTGCAGTCGGGCGTAGGAAACATCGCCAACGCCGTACTCGGTGCGCTGGGACGTGACAAAACGATTCCCGCATTCGAAATGTACACTGAAGTTATTCAGAACTCCGTGATCGGTTTGATTCGTGAAGGACGTATCAAATTCGGCAGCGCCTGCTCGCTGACTGTCACCAACGACTGTCTGGAAGGTATCTACAATGACATGGATTTCTTCCGCGACAAACTGGTGCTCCGCCCGTCGGAAATCTCAAACAACCCGGAAGTAGTACGCCGTCTCGGTGTTATCTCTATCAATACCGCAATCGAAGTCGACCTGTACGGCAACGTAAACTCAACTCATATCGGCGGTACGAAGATGATGAACGGTATCGGCGGTTCAGGCGACTTTACACGCAATGCTTATATCTCTATCTTTACCTGCCCGTCAGTAGCTAAGGAAGGTAAGATCAGCGCTATCGTGCCAATGGTTTCCCACCTCGACCACAGCGAACACTCCGTGAATATCGTTATCACCGAACAAGGTGTTGCCGACCTTCGTGGCAAGAGCCCGAAAGAACGTGCACAGGCCATTATCGAAAACTGTGCACATCCCGACTACAAACAGTTACTTTGGGATTACCTCAAACTGGCCGGCGGCAAGGCACAGACTCCGCACGCTATTCAGGCTGCACTGGGCATGCACGCAGAACTTGCCAAGAGCGGTGATATGAAGAACACTAACTGGGCCGAATACGCCCGATAATATTCCGATTTTCTATTCACCTAAGTCTGAATATAAAAAGAATATGAAAAAGATAGCTGTACACAGTCTGCTTCTCCTTATTATATTAGGGAGCGGCAGGCTGCAAGCAGTAGCCGGTCCTGCTGATAAAATCCGGAAAAATATCGAATGCTATTTCAACGACTATCTCCGTGGAGAAACGCCTTTATATGAAAAGCACCAGTCATTCAGTCTTCTCAAAGCATCGGCCTACCGCCAATTGGTATGGGAAGCTTGGAAAACAGCCAACGATGAGCTGGACGAAGAAAAGCTAATCGCCCTGGATACATTATCCGCTTCCAGCAAGGGAAAATGGCACCTCCCCAAAGAACTGGAACCCAACGCTATCATGCCCTATTATTGGGGGAGCAAGGGCGCGGAAAAACCCGCAGACGGTTATCCGATGTATCTCTACATACACGGTTCCGGTCCCAAACAGGCGGAATGGAAAACCGGCCTGAACATCTGTTCGCGTTTCGACGACGCTCCTTCCGTCTACTTTATCCCGCAAATCCCCAACGAAGGAGGTTACTATCGCTGGTGGCAGAAAGCCAAGCAATACGCTTGGGAGAAACTGTTCCGCCAGGCACTAGTATCCGGGCACGTCAATCCGGATAAACTGTTTATCTTCGGAATATCCGAAGGTGGATACGGCAGCCAGCGTCTTGCCTCTTTCTACGCCGACTACCTGGCCGGGGCAGGTCCCATGGCAGGCGGAGAACCTTTGAAGAACGCCCCTGCCGAAAACTGCGCTCACATCGCCTTCTCCCTGCGGACCGGTGCCGACGACCGCGGCTTCTACCGGAACATCCTCACCGGCTACGTGAAGGAGGAATTTGAACGGCTGCAAGGTCTGCATCCCGGACTATACAAGCATCACATAGAGCTAATCCCCGGCAAAGGGCATTCTATCGACTATCGTCCCACCACTCCGTGGCTGAAACAGTATACCCGCAACCCTTATCCGAAATATGTCTACTGGGAAGACTTTGAAATGGACGGCTTGCACCGCAAAGGATTCTACAATCTCTTTGTCAAAGAGCGCCCGAATGACGATATCAATACCCGTACCCGCTACGAAATGAGCATTACGGACAACCACATCACACTGAATGTGGATAATGTCGTTTATGAGACCGTTCAGAAAGATCCGAGGTGGGGCATTGAAATGAAGTTCAGGAAGAATTACACGCCTGCCGCCAAAGGGAAAGTGATTATTTATCTCTGTGATGAGCTGGTTGACTTGAAGAAGGAAATCACTGTTACAGTGAATGGGAAACAGGCTTTTCAGGGAAAGGTAAAGCCGGACCTGAAGAATATGGTGAACAGTTGTGCCGCATTCTTTGATCCGCAGCGCATCTATCCTGCCGCCATTGAGGTGACATTATAAGCCGATGGCAGAGAGAACGCCTAACGCCTGATAATCACCTCGCACACCTTATCCTGAAAGGCTCTGGCCTTTGCAGCCGAAAGCACATTCTGGTTCATTATGGCAAAGGCCACTTCATGTCCGTTCTTCATCTTCAGATAGCCTGCAAGTGTATTGATAGCTGTGAACGAGCCCGTCTTGGCATGAACATTCCGGAATGTGGCTGCGCTTTTCATCCTGTTTTTCAACGTACCGTCTATGCCGCCTACGGGAAGAGACTTGTATAGCATACGGAACACTTCTGTCCGGGAATATGCATATTTCAGGAAGTCAACCAACAGGGCGGGGGAGAGGTAGTTGTAATTGGAGAGTCCGCAACCGTCCGCAATCTTATACTCTTTCGGGTTGTGTCCCAGCTGGCGGATGAGCTGCATGATCTCGACGATTCCGTCTTCGGCAGCCACCTGCTTCTTCCCTGTCGCCTGCGCGCCAAGGCGGCAGAGGAATGCTTCGGCATTCAGGTTATCGCTCTCTTTCATTAGTTGGTTCAAGACTTCCTGCACGGAAGTATTCCAACAGGCTATCCGTTCCACTTGCACACTGTCACGGGGTAATTCGGCGAATCCGTATGATTGGGGAGCCGTAATACCTTTCCCCCGAAGACGCTCGAGGAAAGTGTACATAAAGAAAGCGGAAGAATCATAGATGTTTATATCATCCTTTCTAATGGAGGTAACATTGCCCGAAACAACCAGATTATTTCCATTCCTCAACCAATCTCTTGAGAAGAAGAACTTTCCGGCAGAGGAAGTACGTGTCTTTGTCCGGTTCGTCAGGGTATAATAGGAGGAAACCGGTTTACAGGATATGCTTGCCGTATCTCCCTGCACAGCGGAAGGAAACACGGAAATCTGTACCGTGCCTTTACAAAACATCAACGGAGACAAGTAAGGCTGATAACCTGCAGGAGTATCGTCCCAAGCCCAGCCATGCCCCCAATAGAGCGAGTCTTTCATCGAAACGTCGCCATACACCTGCCCGTTAATCACGGAGAAAGGAAAAGTCATCACTTCCTCTATCAACGAATCCATTGCCTGACTGTCAAATTCGGGGTCAAATCCCCCTACTACATACAGGTTGCCTTGCAGTGTATCGTGCTCTATCACACCATCGTGCCATACTTCCGTGCGGAAAGGCTCATCCGCATCAGGACGGGAGAGAGCGGTAATGGCCGTCAACAGTTTCATGGTAGAGGCAGGCCGGGAGAACTTGTCTGCACGGTAGCTATACAACGGCTTCTTCGCCGTCAGGTCATAAACGGATATGCCGACTTCGGACGCTTCGGGAAGCATCTTTTTGATAAGTGAATCTATTTGGGAGAAATCCCGCTGTCCCCACAACGGCAACAGACAGACGGACAACGCAACTAATAAAAGAACTTTTTTCATACAATACAGGTTATGAATCGAACCACACCCGCAAATATAGCACTTCCCAACTGAATAAGTCTAAAATCTGACAAAAAACAAAAGAGGGTATCTGAAAGCTGGGGTGACAGGTGGATGCACAATGCTGATAATAAATAATTTATGCATCTACCTACCACCTCCCCCTACGGGTACTCCTCCTTCCAGAAGGAGGAGAATGGAGATACTATTGACTTTTTAGTCAGTCTCTTTTCTACTATTTCAGATTCTTCTTCACCTTTTCCAGAAGTGAACCGGAACCATAACCGGACCACATATCTTGTATCTTCCCGCTAGGAGCAATAAGCACATAATGAGGAATCCCTTTCACCTGATAACTCACAGCAAGTCCCGTACGGCCTCTGCGAAGTTCATTCCACTGGTTGCCACCCATTCCTTTCGTCTTAACATATTCTTTCCAGCGTGCTTTCGGGTCTTCACTGATACTAATCACGGTCATTCTATCCTTATAAGTTTCTATGACCTTCTCCATTTCCGGGATCGACTCCACACAAGGACCACATCCGCTACTCCAGAAATCCAGCAAAATGAATCGTCCCGCAAATTCGGATATATGGCGGAGAGAGTCATTCACGTCATATAGTTCTCCGTCAACCATCATATCTCCTATTCCTGCCACAGAAGGAGGATAAATATAGGCCGTAATCTCCTGTCCGGCATCCGTTTGCTTCTCGGTTTCCGGCATTCGAGCATACAAACTCTTCACTTCTTCCTTATAAGGCATGACAGTTTCGTATTTCATCATAGAAGCATATAGCAGCAGCTTATCTATCCACACTTTAGAGATAGGCGCCTCTTTCATATATTCAAGTTCCTTTTTCCAGATTTCTTGCCGTAAAGGCGTTGTCAACTTCCGGATAGAGTCTATCTTTGCCCAGCCTTTCTTTTCAAATTCCTGATCGCCTGCATGGTCTAGAAACATCATCCGCTGCCAGTCATATTCGGCCGCCAAATGCTGCATCAGTTCTTTTTGCTGAGCCATTGCACAAGCCGTAAAGCGATTTTCTTCCGCCTGTTCGGGGATATCGCTCACCACTTCCCAAGTTTTCAGTAATTTGTCCTCTCCTTTGATTTCTATATACTCCCCCGGCGCTATCCATACTTCCAGCCATGTGCCCGGGAATCCCTTATTATCAGACATTATCAGCATTTTCTTTGTAACAGAGACAGTATCCCGGAAAGAAAACTTGCCATTCAGAAGCGTATCTCTCGCCACAAGGTTGAAAATGTTTCCTTCATCCACATACAGCCCTATCACTATACTATCCAAAAGATTTGCCAGCTCTCCCTGAATCAAATATTCGTTTGCCGGAACTGTTGCTTTCCGGTCGGATGTACAATGACACATCATCACCAGCACCACCGCCAATAAAACCGGAACAATTATATATTTTCTCATATATATCTTTTTATGGTATGTACCGGATTACAATGCTTCCCGGAATATCTCACCCACCGTTGGATGAGGGAAGACAATCTTCTTCCATTGCGCCGCCGTCAACCCAAGTTCAATGGCCGTTCCTGCAAGGGTTATTATCTCTGAAGCCGGGTTACCCAACACGTGCGCTCCAATCACCCGCTCCTGTTCATCCAGCAACACCTTGCAAACCCCGTTCACTCCTTCGTTCTCTGCTACAAAACGACCGGAATAAGCCATTGGGAGCTTTATGACTTGACAAGTAATGCCTTTTGCTGAAGCAGATTCTTCCGTTTCACCTACCCCGGCAATCTCCGGATTGGTATAGACAACCCCCGGAATGGCACGATAGCTCATAGTGTCTTCTTTTCCCAAAATAGAATGCACGGCCACCTCTGCTTCACGAACGGCTGTATGAGCCAGCAAGGAGAATCCGGTCAGGTCACCGCAAACATAAACACCAGGCACGGAGGTCTGCATCTTTTCATCCACTTTGACAGCCCCACGTTCTGTCTTTTCCAAATTCAGGTTTTCGAGCCCGAAACCTTTTGTCACAGGACGACGGCCGACACTCATCAACAGCTTCTCCGCTACCACATTGCCACTTCCTTCCGCATTCTCATAAGAGACAACAGCACCTCCTTCCGTCTGCGACAGGCCGACAACTTTCGTACTAAGCAGGAATTTAATGCCTCGCTTTGCATATTCCGCACGCAACAGAGCAGAAAGTTCCTTATCCATTCCGCCGAGAATCTCATCCAGCATTTCGACTACCGTCACTTGCACGCCCAAGCTATTGAAGAAAGAAGCGAACTCCATTCCTATCACTCCGCCACCGACAATGGCCAGAGAAGCGGGCAGTTCTTTATTATCCAACGCGTCCCGGTGCGTCCAGTAATTCACCGTTTCCACTCCGGGAATAGGGGGAATAAAGGTTTCCGAACCGGTGCAAAGTATCAGGTTCTCACCTTCGTAAGTCTCCTCACCGCAGCGGACTGTATTCTTATCTATGATTTGCGCTTCTCCCGATACTATCGCGACATTGTTCGAAGCCAACTTCGCCTTCACCCCCAATACCAGTTTACGCACCACTTTGCTCTTACGGACAATAATCTTGGATAAATCAAAAGAGACTTCGGATACGTTTATCGCATACTTCGACGCGTGCTTTGCACTATCATAAGTTTTTGCCGAATAGAGCAGAGTCTTAGTCGGGATGCATCCCTCGTTCAGACAGACACCGCCCAGATTGTTCTTTTCAATCAATAATACACTCAAACCGGCTTTGCCGGCAGATTCGGCAGCCGTATATCCCGCAGGACCACCGCCGATAATAATCACTTGGTATTTCATAGTAAATAAATTATTTAGTTCATTTTCTTTTCAATCAGTTCAACAAATTCCCGTTCTTTGACAGGCATGACGGAAGCAAACTTGTCTTTCCCATACTCTATCAATATGTAATCGGTCACCGAGAAACTCCCGAATTTCATAGAACGGTACCTTTGTATAGTCGTAATTTCGGAAATAGGAATTACCTTCTTACGGATAAAGCGTCCACGGGATATTTCAATATTTCCGTTCGTAGTGACCGTATAGGCGGTATGTATAATCTGTTCGATCACTACAATCAGCATGAGCATAAACAGCACAGCCGGCAAGATATATTTACACCACAAAGCACCGACGGCATTTACAGTAAGCACTGCCAAGAGGAAATACTGGTACCAGGCGATGCGGGCATGAAAAATTCGATTCATTTTGTCAGATTTTTGCCTGCAAGGTAGCAATTTTATGAATTAGTGACAACGAAAAGTACAACGAAGTAACTTATTTTGTAGCTTTGCGGTGAGAAATAACAAAATTATGGTAAGAAAATTCGATTTCCTCGTTATCGGCTCCGGAATTGCCGGTATGAGTTTTGCGCTGAAAGTGGCGCACAAAGGTAAAGTTGCTCTTATCTGTAAAAGTGGGCTGGAAGAGGCCAATACGTACTTCGCACAAGGTGGGGTAGCGTCTGTGACCAACCTGCTGGTAGACAATTTCGACAAACACATTGAAGACACCATGAACGCCGGCGACTGGATCAGCGACCGTGCCGCAGTGGAGAAAGTAGTGCGCGAAGCTCCCGCACAAATTGAGGAACTAATCAAGTGGGGAGTGGACTTCGACAAAAATGAGAAAGGCGAATTTGACCTGCACCGCGAAGGGGGACACTCTGAATTCCGTATCCTTCACCACAAAGACAATACGGGAGCTGAAATACAGGATAGCCTGATCAAAGCCGTGCAACGGCATCCCAATATCACGGTAATCGAGAACCAGTTTGCTATTGAAATCCTGACCCAACATCATCTGGGAGTCACCGTTACCCGCCAGACACCGGACATCAAATGCTACGGTGCTTATATCCTCGATCCGAAGACCGGAAAAGTAGATACCTATCTTGCCAAAGTGACTTTGATGGCCACCGGTGGAGTAGGAGCCGTCTACAAGACCACAACCAATCCGCTAGTCGCCACGGGAGACGGCATCGCTATGGTTTACCGCGCCAAAGGTACGGTGAAAGATATGGAATTTGTACAGTTCCACCCCACCGCCCTTTATCATCCGGGTGACCGTCCTTCTTTCCTGATTACGGAAGCAATGCGCGGCTACGGTGGCGTACTCCGTACTATGGACGGCAAGGAATTCATGCAGAAATACGACCCGCGTCTCTCGCTTGCCCCGCGCGACATCGTGGCACGTGCCATTGACAACGAGATGAAGAATCGCGGAGACGATCATGTTTATTTGGACGTCACCCACAAAGATCCGGAAGAAACAAAGAAACATTTCCCCAATATCTACGAGAAATGCCTGAGTCTGGGCATCGACATCACTAAAGATTATATCCCGGTAGCTCCGGCCGCCCATTATCTCTGCGGCGGTATCCTGGTAGACCTGAACGGACAGTCTTCTATCGAGCGTCTATACGCAGTAGGAGAGTGTTCTTGCACAGGACTGCACGGCGGTAACCGCCTGGCTTCCAACTCTTTGATTGAAGCCGTGGTATATGCCGATGCAGCTGCCAAGCACAGTCTGCAAGTCATCGACCAATATTCCTACAACGAGAACATCCCCGAATGGAACGATGAAGGTACCCGCTCACCGGAAGAAATGGTACTCATCACACAGAGCATGAAGGAAGTGAATCAGATTATGAGTACGTATGTAGGTATTGTCCGCAGCGACCTTCGCTTGAAACGTGCCTGGGACAGACTGGACATTATCTACGAAGAGACTGAAAGCCTGTTCAAACGTAGTGTCGCTTCCAGAGAAATCTGTGAATTGCGCAATATGGTGAATGTCGGCTATCTGATTATGCGCCAGGCAATGGAACGCAAGGAAAGCCGCGGATTGCATTACACGATAGATTATCCGCACGCAAAGAAATAATTATGAAAACATTAGCTCAACTCTTTATTTCTTTGTTCTGTATGATAGGATTAGCTTCCTGTTATACAGGCATCCCGCTAAAAAGTGGGAAATCCGAGAACAACAGAACCTACGAAGTAAGTTATCTGTTTGAGCACGACGGAATAAAAGTCTACCGTTTTTTTGATATGGGAAACTATGTATATTTCACCACACGGGGAGATGTAACTAGTATCAAGAATGATTCGACAAGAGAACGGACAATTACCATTTACAAAGACAGTATCCGAAATAAATAGAAAATGAGGCTGATTAACAAGTCAGCCTCATTTTTCTTTATCCAATTAATCCGGTAGACGCAGATTAATAGTTTTCTTTCTTCACTTCGAAATATGCTTGCGGATGCAGGCAAGCCGGACAAACTTCAGGAGCTTCCTTACCTACGGTGATGTAACCGCAGTTACGGCATTGCCATACCACTTCGCCTTCTTTAGCGAATACAGTCATATTTTCGATATTGTTCACGAAAGCCAGATATCTTTCTTCGTGACCTTTTTCAGCGATAGAGATGTTGCGGTACATAGCAGCAATCATCGGGAAACCTTCCTGTTCTGCTACATCTGCGAAGTGAGGATAATCCAGTGACCATTCTTCATGCTCGCCGGCAGCGGCAGCGCGAAGATTTTCGAGTGTAGTACCGATTACACCGGCCGGATAGCTGGCAGTAATTTCAACCATACCACCTTCCAGAAACTTAAACATACGTTTTGCATGTTCTTTTTCCTGATCAGCCGTTTCAGTGAAGATAGCAGAAATCTGTTCGTAACCTTCCTTTTTAGCCACACTTGCGAAATAAGTGTAACGCATTCTTGCTTGTGATTCTCCTGCAAATGAAGTCAACAGATTCTTCTCTGTCTGAGTTCCTTTAATACTTTTAGCCATAATTCTAATCTATATTTTAAATTGGTAATTACCAAACGTAACTTGTCGTACTATTTATAACGCAAATATAAGCGAATTGTTCGTAATAAACCGACTTTTCTTTATGAATAAAAACTATCAGTTCATTGATGAAATCTATCAACAGACAAATAATATGCTGGAGAACATACTTATTTCGATTATTTTATATAATTTTGCAACCTCTACTTTGCAAAAAGGTCAGATTACACGTATAACAACTCATAAAAATGAAGCTATTTGAATTTAAACCCAAGCTGGTTTCTTGTCTGAAGAATTACTCGAAAGAAACGTTTATGGCGGACCTAATGGCCGGCATCATCGTAGGTATCGTGGCACTTCCATTGGCTATCGCCTTCGGTATCGCCTCGGGAGTATCGCCCGAAAAAGGTATTATCACCGCTATCATCGCCGGATTTATCATCTCCCTAATGGGAGGTAGCAAAGTCCAGATCGGCGGCCCGACAGGTGCTTTCATCGTTATCATCTACGGCATTATCCAGCAATACGGTGAAGCCGGACTGATTGTAGCCACGCTCATGGCAGGTGTACTGCTTGTATTACTGGGAGTCTTCAAACTCGGTGCAGTCATCAAGTTTATCCCTTATCCTATCATTGTCGGATTTACCAGCGGTATCGCCGTTACTATTTTCACTACCCAGATTGCCGATATTTTCGGTTTATCTTTTGGAGAGGAGAAAGTGCCGGGAGATTTCGTCGGGAAGTGGATGATTTATTTCCGTCACTTCGATACGGTCAACTGGTGGAACACTATCGTGAGCGTTGTCAGCATTATTATCATCGCCATTACCCCCAAGTTCTCAAAAAAAATTCCCGGCTCACTGATAGCAATTGTCGTTGTCACTGCTGCCGTCTATCTGATGAAAACCTTCGGAGGAATCGACTGCATCCAGACGATAGGAGACCGTTTCACTATCAAATCGGAATTGCCTGACGCTATCGTGCCCGCCCTAGACTGGGAAGCTATCAGGGAATTATTTCCGGTAGCTATCACGATTGCCGTATTGGGAGCTATCGAATCATTGCTGTCCGCCACGGTAGCCGACGGTGTGATTGGCGACCGCCACGACTCCAACACAGAGCTTATCGCGCAAGGCGCGGCAAATATCGTAGCCCCTCTGTTCGGAGGTATCCCCGCTACCGGAGCTATCGCCCGTACCATGACGAACATCAACAACGGTGGCAAGACACCGATAGCCGGAATTATTCATGCAGTAATCCTGCTCCTGATTCTGCTTTTCCTGATGCCGCTGGCACAATACATCCCCATGGCATGCCTTGCCGGCGTGTTAGTCATTGTATCTTATAACATGAGCGGCTGGCGCGTATTCAAGGCTTTACTGAAAAACCCGAAATCAGACGTCACTGTGTTGCTTATCACTTTCTTCCTTACGGTCATTTTCGATTTGACCGTTGCTATCGAAGTAGGATTAATTATTGCCTGCGTTCTCTTTATGAAACGCGTAATGGAGACAACCGAAATCTCTGTCATCACCGACGAGATTGACCCGAACAAAGAATCGGACATTGCCGTGCACGAAGAGAACCTCATCATCCCGAAAGGCGTAGAGGTATATGAGATCAACGGCCCTTATTTCTTCGGTATCGCTACAAAGTTTGAAGACACCATGGCACAACTGGGAGACCGCCCGAAAGTACGTATCATCCGTATGAGAAAAGTTCCGTTCATTGACTCCACAGGCATACACAACCTGACCGTGCTTTGTGAAATGTCGCAGAAAGAAAAAACAACTGTTATCCTTTCCGGAGTAAATGATAAGGTACATAAAGTGCTGGAGAAATCCGGCTTCTATGAACTACTGGGAAAAGAAAACATCTGCCCGAACATAAATATAGCGTTGGAAAGAGCGGAAAGCATTGTAAAATAGCGATGTTTATCAACTAATTACAGGATATATATATCGTGTATATCGGGCATATAGATCCAACGTATTGGACATATAGATCCAATGCGTTGGGTATATATGGCCTACGTGCCGGATCTATATGTCCAGCACACACGGCATACAAGCTACTTAAATCAAACATTATTTCACCAGACTTTCAAGAATAATCCGCGCTTATACATCGCTCTCAACAGTACTGGATCAATAAATGGTACGATCGTTAGAAAAACGATAAGATTATGCCTTATCACAATTCAGGATTGAATACATCTTCATATCCACAACGACGCCATTCTTCACCGCATTCTTTCTCAGCGTTCCCTCCAACTGAAAGCCGCTTTTCTCAAGGATACGACAAGAGCCGATATTATGTGCGAAAGGCTCCGCAAAGAGCCGGATGATATCGGTATTGCGAAAGATATACTCACATATCTGTCTGATGGCACTCGTTCCAAGTCCTTTTCCCCAATAGGGTTCTGCAATATAATAACCTACTTCAGCCGTTTTCGAATGTATATTGCTCTGACGGAACGCGGCTATACTTCCTATTGCCTTGTCATCTACAGTAATGGCAAATGAAAAAGTAGTTTCCGGATCGGCAACATTCATCGCTTGTATGAACTCTTTCGCATCCTCCGCCGTATAGGGGAAAGGAATGCCGTCTCTCAAATTATCAAGCACTTTCTTGTTATTCAGCGTCTCTGCAATGTCATTGGCATCTTCTATCCGCCACCGACGTATTCTACATTCCATACAATCTTTACTATTTGAGGTTACACTCCTTGCTAATACGTCCGTAAAACTACGAAATAAATCCTAGACTGATATAAAGAGCCGATTCTATTTTTTCTAAAAAAACAGAGCAAACAGTAGAGTCGGATTTTTATTTCCAGCCTCTACTATTTGCTCCCCTAACCATTTTACAAGAAAAAATAGATTGAATGATTCAGGAATGCTGCTTCTATCACTAGAATTGATGCATTCTCAGTTCCTTATCAACCAATATTCCGTCTTTCAAAGTCAATTCAAACTTCACTTTATGTTTCGCTTTCAGCTTCAGGACAAACAATTCTTCCGAACCATTCAATGCTTCCTGCTTTCCTATATTGACAAATGTAGGATAGAGCGATTTCACTCCATTGGTATGCAAGCGGTCGTAAGTCAGGTTTTCCATTGCTTTCATATTCAGCGGCTCTACACCAACGAACTCAAAGTCATTCTGATCGTAAGGCAATGCAAAGCTAAGTGCATTCACAGCTTTCAGGTCATTACCCTTCACGCGGATTTCAACGATTTCATCCTTCTGATAGAGGCGTTTCGGGGTGCTGATTGATAAAGAGCCCGATACTTTAAGCGTATCTTTTCTACCGACACCACCTTCGAGCTGAGTAGCTACCACGCTGATATCGTAAGCGTCTATCAGATCATTCATGTTTATATCCCCTTTGCTGATATATCCTTCATAATCAGAATCTCCACGGCGCAAGCCCGTGTAATTCATATAAGAAGTCAAGTCGTTGCGGTCGATCTTACCGTCATTGTTGATATCTCCCTGCAAGTAGCTGGCTGTTCCAGGCACTTTGAATACGTACAATTCGCGGCCGGAACCGTAATTTCCTACACCTTCCGTAACGGCAAGTTTGATATAGCGTGCAGTAGGACGGGACTCGAAGCTGAATATCTTCACATCACCGTTGCGTTTCCAATCGAATGCACCCGCCTCTGTCCAATGTTCCTTATCCATGCTATAATATACCGTACCTTTCAATAATGTACCGTTACCGGCATCAGTACGCGGCAAGTAGTGGAACTTATCCAGTTGGTTCACCGTCTTGAGGTCGATAATCAGATCAAGCGGCATTGCATTCACACGGTACTTCGTATGCCAGTTGTCTCCCGATTCGGCAAAGTCGAACAAACGGTTCACTCCGAATCCTCCCTGAGAAGCGGCAGTTGATTCACCTTCAATTCCGTGAATAGCAAATTCCAACGGATTGGCCTTCGTCGTTACCTGAATAGTTGCCCAGTCGGAAACGCCGTCTTTATTGACAGCACGTACTTTGAAAGAGTACGGAGTTTCTGCATTCAGCCCTTCAAACAATAAATAAGTATTGCGGATAGTCGTATAAAGCATACCGTCGAATTCGATTTCATAGAAATCTGCATTAGCGACCTTATCCCATGTCGGTTTCAAGGTGTATGCTTCGCGGTTTTCTTCGGTCACTTGTGCATTCTGCGGCATGGTCAAAGTACCGGTAGTCACACGGTAACGATCGGCAGGCGCAAAACGGAAACCGTCTACGTTCAGCACAACCTGACTGACCGTAATGTCGGCAGAAGCCAGTTTAACGCGTAGTTGCGGATTCTTTGTAATGACCACTTTCTCAAATTCACTGCCTTTAGTAGCGAATTTATTCAGGTTGGGAGTAGCTTCATACCAGTAGACGTTCTCGCCTTTCAGGAAATCTTCGGCCGTAGTTACTTCCATAAGTTTCACCGTTTTCTTGTTCACCTTAGCGACAAGTTTCTTCGGTTTTTCGGTAACATTGATACGCAATTCCGTCTTTTTATCCTTCACAAAACCGTCAAAGTTTCCGGCTGTCGGATGAATGGTGATAGTAAGACGGTTCTTCTTGTCGTTTACGTCCGATTCAATCAGGGTAGATACTGATTTATTCCGGCGGTAAGCTTCCGTTACACCGTCATCATCATACTCTATGGTTTCAGTGTGCCCGTTCGGGTAGAACTCATAAATACGCAGAGACTTGTCTATCTCGCTAACGTTATTATGAGGGTTGGTCATCGGAATGATAGAGCCATTCTTCACAAATACGGGAAGTTTCCAGATAGGAGTATCGAAGTTGTTGAGAATACAGTTACCTTCGTACTTCTCGCCACTGAAATAATCAATCCAGGAGCCGGCGGGCAGATAAATACCGTCGCGGATATCATTGCCTTTCTCATCAGCCTGGGTTTTCTGATAAACGGGAGCTACAAGGAAATCCGTACCATACATATACTGGTACTGGGTAGCCGTTCCATGCGTATAAGCACTGGGATAATCCAGGAACATCGCACGGATAAGAGGCATTCCGTCTACCGCCTCTTTGGCAAAACTATATGTGTAAGGCATCAATTCGGATTTCAACTTCAAGAACATCCGGTTTATGGATGTGGCCGGTTCGCCTAAAGCATGGGGGTACTTCTCATTGGCGCCCCAGCCGTCCATATTCAATTGCATCGGACTAAATGTTTTCCATTGAAAATCACGTATATTGACTGTTTCATTCTTGCCACCGAAGATTCCGTCCATGTCCGAACAAATGTTCGGTTGACCGGAAAGGCCGGAGCCTATATAAGTAGGGATATGGAAACGAATATATTCCCACACACCGCCTGTCTGGTCGCCCGACCAAATTCCGGCATAACGTTGTGTGCCTGCCCAACCGTCCAAAGAGATAATGAAAGGACGTGCATCATTTCCATAGTAAGGCATAATACGGCCTACGTCAGCCACACCGTTCAACCCGAAGGAGTATCCGGCACCTACCCACGCTACGTCTGTTTTCAGTACACGCACGCCTGCATCACGAACCTCTTTCACAATATCACGTTGCAGCAAAGCACTTACGCCTTCCTTCGGATGCAAGTCTGACTGTGTCCAAAGTCCGATCTCCACTCCGTTTTGACGGGCATAATCTCCCAGACTTTTCAAGTTGGCAATGTTACCGTCCAGCGTTTCGGTCTGTCCGTATCCTGCACCGTAACCGTCGTTGGGAAGCAGCCAGCCGAGGGGCATGTCATGGCTCTTATAGCGGTCGATCACTGCACGAGCGGAGAACTGATAGTTGTTCTTTTCACCGTTCAGGGATTCTTTGATACCACCATTGTCTTTCTGACTTTCTTTGTAGCGTTTTCCATCTTCAAAAAGAATTCCTTTTTCATCTTCTTTCCAATAGTCACGGTTGTAGGCATTTAAATGTCCTTCGTAAAAACCAAATTTGGGGAGTAAAACAGGATTTCCCGTCAGTTGATAGAAGTCGTTCAGCAACGCAACGGCTCCATCGTTAACCATATAAAAAATATCAAGGTAGGAAGAATTGTGAGATAGTTTCACAACATTTTTTTCCGTTGCGCCAAAGTCATACTCACCTTTTTTAAATGTATACCACATCATTCCGTAGCCGTTTGTCGACCAATAGAAAGGGGTAGGGGATGCTACGCTGCCGTCGGTCCAGCTATTCTGATTCTCGATAGCAATGACTTTGCCTTTATGAGAGAAGCGTCCGTTCTGTACGCCGCCACCGTAGAAGTACTCATCCGGCTGCTCTTTCAAAGTAACAGTTACTTTCTTCGGTTCGAATACCACAGGAGCAGTTTCATCAATGACACAGGCATTTGTTCCCAGATTGATGACCTTCATCAGCCCTGTCTGTTTATTCAGTTCGACCCGGACTTTTCCGGTAGCCAATGTTATAATGCCGTCCTTTTCATCTATTGCCAGATTGGATACTTGACGACGAGGCTGGTCTACAAGTATCTGTGCCTCAGGTTTTGCTTCCGGGTCACGGATGATTCCTCCCGAATTATCCTGAAATACACGGAAGATATTCTCTCCGTAAAAATCAATTGTCCTCCGCTGATTATTGGAGAATAACACATCGACTGTTGTCGGATTTACTTTCTTCACACTAAGAATACCCGAGGTCTGTTGAGCCGTGTTCGAAACGACATTACTCATATCGGACTTTTCAGATGCTTGTATGGAAAGAAGTGAAATCGGATAAAAGAGTAAAAACACTGCGATAAATCTAAGTTTTCGCAAACAGAAAGAGTGGTTTTTAATCATGTTTTACTTATTTAGAATTAGACATAAGACTGCTTTTTATTTCTATCTCAACTTTTGTTTTTCCAATACTTCCGCTTTATTTACGGAAATATTTCGCTAATGTATAATAAATACACACCAGTTCATTGTACCCCTATTCAAAAAGGCGTTTTTTTAAATATTCTTTGTTCTTATTACTTTTTTTCACTATTTGCCCAACTTAAACAAAGAAAACAATGGTATACAAAAAAGGAACCGACTTAGAGAAAAACATAAAGATTCAGCTTATTTATCTTTTATCAAAGCATACTTATATTCAACGATTAAAATCTAGTTTTTTTACCCGTACTCAGCTTCAGCGCTTCAAACTCATCAGTAAGCTCTTTTACCTTTTTCGGATATTTATCAGCCAAGTTATGCTTCTGCCCGATATCTTCTTTTAAATTATAAAGTTGATATTCCGTCTGTTTACGATAAGGAGGTATTAACGCCCAATCTCCTTTTCGATAGGCATAATTGAACATACCTTCAATTACCAATTCTTCCCGACCCTTTTTACTTTTACCCAGAAAAGCCTTCAAGGTGTTCCGACTATCAAGTTTATCCGGATAAGTTTGTCCCAACAGTCCGGCAAATGAAGCCAACAGATCCATCTGACAAACAAAAGCGTCGGATACTCCTGGTTTTACCATAGCGGGCCAGCGCAACATAAACGGCACACGTACTCCTCCGTCATACATCGTCGTCTTCCAACCGCGAAGAGGGCCTGCCGGACGGTGCTTACCAACCAACTCTACTGCCTGGTCCTTATATCCATCATCCAACACAGGACCGTTATCGCTCGTCAATATTACAATCGTATTTTCTGCCAGTCCCAACCGGTCCAGTTCTTTCAAAAACTCATCAACACACCAATCAGCTTCGAGAATAACATCTCCGCGAGGCCCCATACCCGACTTGCCAATAAAACGTTCATTAGGTACTCTAGGCACATGCGGCTGATGCAGGCCATAATAAAGAAAAAAAGGACGCTCTTTATTATCTACGACAAATTGCTTCGCTTTTTGAAGAAATAACTGTGCCATATCCTCATCCCGCCATTGTGCTGCCTTTCCCCCTTTTTGGAAACCAATACGGGGCACTCCATTCACTATCGAACCGGCATGCCCAACACTGGGATGCATTCTTAATAATTCCGGATTATCTTTCCCCGTAGGCTCTCCAGGAAAATTTTTCCGATAGTCAACATAAAGCGGGTCTTCCGCCTCAAGCCCTATCACTTTATTATTCTCTAAAAAAACGCAAGGCACCCGATCATTCGTAGCTGCCTGAATAAACGAATAATCATATCCAATCTCAGAGGCTCCCGGATATACTCTTTTATTCCAGTCCACATTACCATCCCCCAGTCCGATATGCCATTTTCCTACGGAACCGGTTATGTATCCGGCCTGTTTCATTACCTTAGGCAAAGTAATTGCCTCTGTATCAATAATCAACTTTGCATTCCCCGGCAATATCTTTGCATCCGGATTTGTCCAGGGATACCTGCCTGTCATTACCGAATAACGACTGGGGGTAGAAGTAGCCGCCGTACAAAATCCTTGAGTAAAACGAATACCCTCATTAGCAATACGGTCCATACCGGGAGTTTGTATTGCATCAGCCCCATAGCAACTCAAATCTCCGTAACCCAGATCGTCAGCAACAATAAGTACTATATTGGGGTGTTGTTTATCTATAGATTTCTTCTCCGGTTGAAACTGTCCGGCCAACAGGGTAACAGGCATCGAAGAAATGCCTGCGAACGCATAAAAAGTCAAATTCAAGTTTTTCATATTTATTTATGTAGTTATTTAAATGTTTTCAAGTTGTTTTTCAGTCTCTGCAAGACCTCCGGATATTTCTCATTTACTATTTTTTCCTCTTTGTAGTCATTAAAATAATCTCCGACAACATTGAGATATGCCTCTTGCTTCTCTTTTCTTCTCTGCCACACCCGGCAAAGCTACTAACAAAAGAGCAACACATACAAATGATGTTCTTTTAATATTATAGCTTCTTTTCATGCATTCCTCAAATTAAAGCCTTCACAAACCAATTCTTTCTAACGTTATTTCTTCACCCGCCCGTGTTTTTAACTCAAGAACTCCATTCTTTTCAGTAATCTTCTTCTTTTTCCCAGCAATCCTAAATTTTCCTTTAAAAGGATTGACCAAACGCAACAAGCCTCCTTTCTCAGAAACAACTTTAACCAAAGAAACATCTCCGTTTTCTAAACTGGCACTTACAACAAAGGCTCCTATGGCACGTAGCTTATCAAACGAAACATCTTTCCAATCGGACGGAATAGCAGGAAAAACACGGATAACTCCACTGTGACTTTGTAATAACATCTCCTGAACTCCGGAGGCAAAAGCCATATTCCCTTCTAATGTAAATGGACGATAAGTAAATCCGGACTTACCACTTCTACTTTGATCTCCATTTGCATGAAAACCATTTCTTAAACAAAAACACTCCGCAAATATACGTAAGGCCTTAGCAGCTCCGTTGCCATCAAAAGCCCGTGCCTTTAAATTTGCCAACCAACTATACGAATACCCGGTCCAACCGCCAGGCCCGTATTTATCTAATGTATTCAAACTAACATCAATAATTTGAGAATCGCTTTTTCCATAAGATTTATCAAGCAATCCTAACGGATGAATTGCTAATAAATGAGAAAAATGTCTATGAGAATGTTCGTATGGATGCCCTACAGCAATAGACAATCCCCCTTGAGCATCAAGAATAAAATCAGGTAATTCTTCCTCCAGTTTCTCCCAATGATCAGCTTCATCTTTCCGCCCTAATTCCCTAGCCAATTCAGCTGCTGCACGAAAAGCAAAACGAACCAATGCACGGTCAAAATTCGTCATCTCTCTAAACCAAGCATCCATACTATTATCTTTAAATTCCGGAGATGAACTTAAAGGTAAACTTCTTATCCCATCTTTCACTATAGTAAACTGCTCCAAATAAGTAGCAACTTCTTTCAAATAGGGATAACACCTGTCTATTAAAAATTGACGGTCCTGTGAATATTTCCAGTATAAATAAAAATGCTGGGAAAGCCATGCGGAAACAGTTGGGCCTAATGAATATTGACACCATCCTCCCATCGGTTGTCCCAGTAAAGTACAAACTCCCGGAACATTCAACCCCTCAGTTCCAAAATAGGTTCTCGTATATCTCTTATTTTCCTTCAGTTGATTCCACAAAGTATGTAAATATCCGTAACTTTCTTCCAGATAATTGCCAGTATAAAAAGGCCAGTAACTCAATTGTGTATTCAAATCGTGATGATAATCACCTTTCCAAGGAGGTAATTGCCCATTGTCAGCTGTCCACACAGACTGTAAAGATATCGGATACGAGTCTTTTCTAGAGATACTCCCCATTTTATAAATTTCATTGTAATATTGCTTTTCTATCACCTTGTCCGGCAATGTGACAGACGAACGGCTATAAAATATATTCCACCAATTTTGGTGAGTCTGATAATAAGCCTCTATTCCGGCATTCATAGCCTCATCCACAATTTGTGATGCTTCTTCTTTTACAAGAGAAGAGGTAACACTCCATACACCTATTATTTTTTCTCCAAACCGCTTCCATTTTACTGCAACCGAATAAGAAAAATCCCCCCAACCAGGTTGATTATAAACAAATTTATCGGATAATGCCCGTTCAACTTTTCCTTGTTCATATCCGAGTCGGAACAGACTATGTTGACTATGATCTTCAGCGGTATGTCTTACTTCTTCATTATAAGAAGGAGGAATTAATAATGGCTCAAAATCAGCTTCTACCCCTTCAAATATAAACCAACCCACAGGTTTTTGGGCATGGACAAAACAGCGTAAGGATACTCCTGATTTCCATACAACTTCACATACAGCTTGTCGTTGATATAAATGCACTTTTTCAACCTTTCCAAAATGTTCTATTGGAAACTCCAAACCCGCACCCGGAATTTTTGAAGGGCCGGGATAAGCGTTATATGGATTATCAAACCGCCTCTGTACCGGTGTATAATCTCCTTTTTGAAGCTGTTCGTACAACCAATGAAAAGAGAAGCCTTCTCCTTCTAATTCTTTAGAATGCCGCAAGTCCCACAAATCACTGCGATCTATGGACATACGCAAACGTTCTCCTTTTTGCCAGATTAAAGAACCAATAGTCGCATTTCCTAGCGGTATTGCTTCATCCCATTTTCTTGCCAAGTCTCGAAATTCCATATCATGCACATGAGTAGAAACAGTTACTACCGAAGCATATGAATCAATAGCCAATAGAAACAATATAGCAAACAACAACTTTCGATAACTCATTATTTTTCACTTACTTAAAATTAGAGGTAAACAAAAGAGAATCTTAAAAATAAACAAAAGGCTTCAGCTCATTTCCTTGTTTATCAATAGGATAAAGAGCGCCTTCTTTTTCCAACCGAGACGACATATTACGAATCATCTCCCTACATTTATCAGGAAATACAGAAGAAAGTTCTTTTTTCTCTTCCTGATCCTCTTTCAGATTATAAAGTACCGCTTTCGGTTGCTTCGGAGTCTCCGGCGAATAATAGTAAATCAGCTTCCAATCTCCCTCGCGATATACTGTGAAGTAATTGCCGCGATGAGCGTGAGGGAAGTGCATAAGGAACGTTTCAAGACGTTTTCTATTGACTTTTCCACTTAGCTGCTTCTTTAGATCGAATCCGTCTATTGCATAATCGGCAGGCAGTTTACATCCGGCTACCGATAAAACTGTCGGATAAATATCCATGATCGTTCCCAGTTGGCTTTGCATACCTCCGGCTTCAATAGGTAACCGCTTCTGAAATTTATTACCTTTCCGGGGCTTTGCCCAACTCACAATAAAAGGCACACGCATACCACCTTCAAACTCCGTACCCTTTTTTCCTCTCAATGGCGCGGAAGAACCATATCCCCGTTCTTCTCCTAAAGGTGCGTCTCCACCGTTATCTCCCAAAAAGAAAATCAAAGTGTTTTCCGCAATTCCCAATTTTTCAAGTTGGTCCATGATGTCCCCCAAAGACTTATCCATGCCTTCTATCAATGTAGCAAAGGCCTTGGCCTGTTCCTTCTTATTTGGGTCTGTATAACGGGACAGAAAACGTTTGTCGGCCTGGAAAGGTGCATGGACAGCATAATGAGCCATATTCAAATAAAAAGGACGCTTTTCTTCCACAGCTTTAGCTATCTCACGGTTAGCCTCTATCGTCAGGGCTTCGCTCAGGAAAGTATCCGTACCATGATATTTCTCCAGATCGGGTACTGCTCTGGCTTTCGAACCTTTAATATGACCGTATCCCCACTCACCATAATAACTGCCGGGATGTCCTATTCCCGACCCCGCAATGTTGACATCAAAACCAAGATTCAACGGATTTTCACCCTCGCTATCCATACAGCCGAAGTGAGCTTTTCCTATATGAATCGTCTTATATCCAGCCTGTTGCAGAACTTTCGGCATGGTCGGAATATCCTTCGTCAGCCCTTTCCAATTCCAATCAGGAGGCCCGAAAGGAGTACGGTTATTACTTTCCGCATTAATCCAGTTCGTAGTGCGATGTCTTGTTGCGTTTTGCCCCGTCAACAATGAGGCTCTGGAAGGGGAACTCACACTTTGCGCATAAAAAGTAGAAAAGCAGATCCCTTGTTCGGCCATCCTCTCCATGTTGGGAGTATGATACCAATTATTTAAAGAATGCCTCACCCGATTTCCGCTCCCGTCTGTCAGAAAAGGAACGGAAGTATCCATAAGTCCCATATCATCTACCAGAAAAACAATAATATTAGGACGTTCCTGATAACCTGCTACCGTTCCCGAGGCTGCTACTAAAAGATTTAATAAAAACATAATTACATTCAATGATTAAAATTCGGTTCTCTACCTACACCTTGCCATATCCCTAAACATCCGAATATCCTATCTTACTTAGTATTCGCTTTTTCCCGTTCCAATATGGCTTTCATAGCTTTCACCTTCTCCGGATATTTTTCAGCCAGATTTTCTTTCTCACCTCTGTCCTTTTTCAGATTGTATAGTTGATCTACCGGAGCATTACCAGTCTCAGTCCTTGTCAGTTTCATAAAAGCTGCCCCTTTATTCGGAGTAATATATTTCCAGGCTCCGTCTGAAACAGACAAAGAACCAGAAGCTTCGATCACATAATCACGTCCCTTACGATCAGTTCCCAAAAAGGCTTTCAACTGATTCTGACTGTCTACTCCGGCACCCGACTGCATCTCTTGTCCCACCAATTCAGCCATTGAAGCAAATAAATCAATCTGAGACACCAAAGCATCCGAAGTTTTACCTTTTTTCACCTTATCAGGCCAGCTGACAATAAACGGAACGCGAGTACCTGCTTCAAAATTACTATATTTACCTCCACGCAGGTTTCCCCAAGGACGATGGTCGCCCAACAGTTCTACCGCCTGATCCTGATAGCCATCATCCACCACCGGACCATTATCACTACTCAATACAATTAAAGTATTTTCCCGCAATCCCTGTTTCTCTAATGCCTCCAGAATCTTACCTACCGTATAATCAAACTGAAGAATGGCATCTCCCCGATACCCCATTCCGCTTTTGCCTACAAAACGAGGATGCGGAAAACGAGGGACATGTACATCATTGGTTCCTACATACAGGAAGAAAGGTTTATCACTATTTCTTTCGATAAAACCTACCGTTTTCGCAATTATCGTATCAGCAATGTCTTCATCCTTCCAAAGTGCTTTACCTCCTCCCTTCATATATCCGATACGGGAAATTCCATTAACGATAGCCTGATTATGACCATGATTCGGAGACGGTTTCAAATTTGTCAATAACTCCGGATTATTCTTTCCGGTAGGTTCACCGGGAAAAGGCTTTGTATAACTTACTTCAATAGGAGCCGATGGATCATAATTAAGCACCTGTTGATTTTCCATCCATACACAAGGCACGCGGTCACCGGTAGCAGCCATTAGGCAAGAGTAGTCAAATCCCAAATCTTCCGGCCCCGGACTAACTTTCTTGTTCCAATCCTGCGTACCCGTTTTATCCCCCAAGCCTAAATGCCACTTCCCGATAGCTCCGGTCGTATATCCGGCAGACTTAAACATATCTGCAATCGTAGTTTGCTCCGGTCGGATAACCATACCTGCATCACCACGGGCAATTCCCGTATCATTTCTACGCCAGGCATAATGTCCGGTGAATAAAGAATAACGTGACGGTGTACTCGTTGAAGCTACCGCATGCGCATCCGTAAAACGAATACCACTACTGGCTAATGCATCTACATGAGGAGTCTGAACGCGATGGGCACCATAACAACTCATATCTCCATAGCCTAAATCATCAGCAATAATAAAGATTACGTTAGGTTGTTTTTCTTTTGCTTTCTTCTGTGCCTGAATCGGCGCTGCGATCAACAAAGAGCCGCTGATACTCATCCATAAATCAAAGTTCTTCATAATATAATTGTTATTGGGTTATTGTTTTTTCGCCTTTATATATGCAGGATTCAGTTCTGTCGGAATATCTGCACGGGTATCTATAAGCCATTTCATCAGTCTGGTATACAGTTCTTTTGCGAGAGTCGGTTGCAAATTAACTAAATTATTCCTTTCCATTCTATCATTTTTCAAATTAAAAAGCTCCATTGACTTATCTTCATAATAATAAATCAGTTTCCAGTCTCCCGAACGGATGATGGAATATGGAGTTGCTCTAAAATCTTTACCAAGCCCCTGATAACCTTCCAAATAAGCAGGAAAATGCCAGAAAAGCGCTCTTTGAACTTTCGATGTACCTTTCTTCATCCGATCAAAAATATTCTCGCCATCAAGCCCGTTATCCGGTATTCCACCAGTCAATGCTACTAAAGTAGGATAGAAATCAACTCCTGTTACAGGTTCTGAAACTACTGTTCCCGCTTTTATCTTACGAGGGTATTTCATTATAAGCGGAACTCTGATTCCTCCTTCATAAGGCATTCCTTTGGCTCCTCTAAGCCGGAAATTATTGGTTGCTGCCGCAGCACCTCCATTATCAGAATAAAAGACAATAAGCGTATTTTCCGAAAGTCCTAATGAGTCAATAGCATGACATAACCTGCCTACATTCCAATCCAGATTTTCTACCATAGCCGCATAAATTGCATTCGTCTGATACTTCCCCTTAGTCTTTTTCTGATATTTATCGACCAAAGTCTGGGGAGCCTTTAAAGGCGTATGAACCGCATGATGCGCCATATAGAGGAAAAAAGGCTTGTCTTTTGTCTGTTCTACAAATTTAATAGCTTCACTTGTCAAACGATCTGTCAGGTACTCTCCCTCACTCCCCTCATCCAATCCCAAATGGCACTTTTGCTTTCTACAATAAGGGTAAAAATAAGAGTAAGGTGAACCAGCCCTGTCGCCGGCTATATTATAATCAAATCCCTGTGATAGGGGACCGGTTTTACTGCCATCAAGATCACTACCCAAATGCCATTTCCCGATATGCCCGCACACATATCCCTGCTGTTTTAATGCCTCTCCCAAAGTAACAAGGTCTGTCCGCACATCCTCCGTATTTGTAATAGGAATCAATTTACGCTTGGTTTTATCTCCTCTCGCTGAAGGACTCACAGTATATACTCCGTGTCTCGGAGTATAGAGACCTGTCATAAAACAGGCACGGCTCGGTGCCGAATTGGCTGCCGCTGCATAAGCATTATCAAAGAAAACCCCTTCAGAAGCCAGTTTATCAATATTAGGCGTCTCATAATAATCACTTCCGGTTATGCCAAGATCATTCCAACCCAAATCGTCAGCCATGATAAATACAATATTGGGACGTTCGTTCTGTGCATGTAAGGCTGATACAAACATACACCCACCAGCCAATATCGGAAAATATAAATGTCTCATCCGTCTCTTTTTTTTATGGATACTTAATAAGTTATCTATTTTTTCTTATATAAATCCTGAGCTGTTTTAATCTCATTATGCATCAACTGCTGATGATACCTATTGGTTATTTTTCGCCAGCCTTCTTCCAGCCATGAGGGTTCAATACACTCATTTTTCTCCCATTTAGCCAATTTTTTCGCCAGTTTACGATACAAATCCGGCTCTTTGTTTATCAAATTATTCATCTCTTCAGGATCTCTTCGGATATTATACAATACAGAATCAACCCCATGAGTGATGATTAATTTATAATCTCCCGAACGAATAGCACGTGTATCCATTTTACGCCAGTATAACACTTTATGGGGTTCCCCTTTTTTACCTTTCAGGTAAGGTAGTAATGATACACCGTCCAATCTATTACGTGTTTTCGATATACTGGCCGCATCAATAGCTGTCGCAAAAATATCCAAAGAAGAAACCAAACCATCATAAGGCTTGCCGGCAGGGATTCCATTCTTCCATACTACAAAATAAGGCACACGATGTCCACCTTCAAATTTATTTCCTTTAAAACCCTTCAAAGGATAATTTGAAGACTGATTGGTAGTGGCTCCTCCGTTATCACTTAAGAAAAAAATCAATGTATTATCAAATTTCCCACTATCTTTCAGTCCACGAATTACAGTGCCTACGCCCCTGTCGAGTGCATAGGTCATTGCAGCAAGTTTTTGTCTCGGATGCCCTTCAAACTTAGCCATATCTTCATCGGTTGCTTGCATTGGAGTATGCACCGCATTATAAGCCAAATACATCATGAAAGGCTGAGAACTTTCATTTATAAACTCAACCGCTTTTTCACTGAAAGCATCAGTCAAATACTTCTCAAATTTCACTTGCCTGTCATTCAATAACAGGTTACGTTCATCACCGGGACGGTCACTCTTTTTTTCATTATAAAAATAATCACGTCCCCCCGCTTTCATACCGTAAAACAAATCAAATCCACGATTATTAGGATGTTGTTCATCCCTACTTCCCAAATGCCACTTACCAATAGCAGCAGTACGATATCCATTCGTTTTAAATACTTCCGCAATCGTTTCTTCTTCCAAAGGAAGGCCATTAGTACGGTCCGATAAGTTACATTCATAGCCGAACCGATGTCCATAACGCCCTGTGATAAGACAAGCTCTTGAGGGACTGCTTACTGTCGCAGCCACATGAGCATCGGTAAATACGACTCCCTCACTGGTTAAAGCATCAATATTAGGAGTTTGCATCTCTTTTGATCCCATAAATCCGAAGTCATTATAACCCGCATCATCAATCAAGATCACCAATATATTCGGATTTTTATCAGTTTTACTTTCTACCGCCGAGACGGTCTGAATGTCGCCGGAAGCTAACAATCCGGGAAGACATATATACTTTAGCAAGTTCATACTTTTAGTAATCTCTTTTTAAGGTGTAATGCTTTCTAGAACTAGACAAACATAAATAAAAGAGGCTTATACGAACCCAAGAAGTATCAATATAAGCCTCCTTCAAACAATAATTATGATTAATATCCCGGATTTTGGACAATATGAGGAACCTTATTGGTTTCTGTCATAGGAATAGGCATCAAATATTGTGCCTGTTTAAAAGTACGAATATTCTGTAATTCAGTTGGCACAAAGAATGTCTCATCTGTATCTCCTTCAATATTCATACCCCATACTTTCTCACCCAAAATGCCTGCATCTTTCCAACGGCGTAAATCCCAGAAACGTTGGTTCTCCAAATAAAATTCTATCTGCCGTTCTCTGCGTACTATCTCTCTAAGTCCCTCAGCAGTATTCGCTTTCTCCGGATGATTCGCCTTTTTCCATGCCTCATCAATAGTAGGAATACCTGCACGAACACGAATTTTATCAATTAAATCTTTAGCTTCTTCCAAGCGTCCCGTCGTATTCTCCAAAGCATCCAGTTCTATTAAAATCTCAGCTAAATTCAAATACATTTCTGCCATACGAATCACCGGATAGGGGTAATGAACCGGACCATTCTGAAACGCAGGATGAACGAACTTCTTATTCAGATATCCGGTACCTGTGTAATTACCTGTTTGTCCATCTTCCCAGCCATTAGCATCATTTTTTCTGAATTTCACTACTATAGCCTTTTTTGCATTATTCGTATTAACTACTTTTCCATTATATTTCATGATCTCATAATTTCCATTATGAAATGCAATCCACGCAAAGAAACGCGGCTCTCGGTTTAAATGTAAATTCAAAGTTCTTCCATTTGATTGAGCAAAATAATTATTTCCATCATAATTTACCGGCATATTCACAATTTTATATCTCCCTGAATAATCGAATTCTTTATCCTCATCAATAGGTAAACCATTTTTTGTGTAGAACATCTCAACAGTCTGTAATGTCGGAGCCAAAATACCCCATGAATTTTTATATCCATTAGATGCCTTTTGTTTTGGAGTAGACTGATTCTGAAGAGCATACGTCCCTTCTTTACGAGTATCAACCATGATCACTTCTGGATTTGTGCCACCTACATTATCCATAAAAGTATAACGTACAGCACGTTGAGCTTTATTCACGGGCCCCGGTTTATTAGCCGAAGGAGTACCAGCATCATCATGTCCTACTTCATTATATAAACGATAACCGGCATTCTCCAAATCAGCAATTGCCTTACGTGTCACCGTCTCTGCAGTTTTCCACTTTTCTATGTCAACCGTCTGAGATATTAGAAAACGGCCATCCAACGGACTTTTAAAGCCTGCAAAGAAATCAGAGTTGCCATTAAACAAAGGAGAAGCAGCATACAAATGTACTTTCGCACGTAAAGCTTCTGCCACATACTTCGTAAAACGCCCGTAATCATCTCCATCATGTTTCTCAGCTAGCCCTATTGTTTCCGCCTCAGTAATCTTTTCATCAATAAATTGAACTACTTCATCTACACTCGAACGCTCGGGAAGTTCTTCAATAGGGGTAAGCGGATCTATGTTCTCTCTCATAATTACCGAAGGACCATAGGCTCGGAAAGACAACCAATGATAATAAGCAATCAACAAGGTAGCTTCTGCTTTATAATACTGTAAATCATCCGGTTCTATGTCAGGTGTAAAATCCACCACACTCAAAAACTGATAACATTGATGCAAACCTGTCCAAATATTATCATAATATCCTTTTGTCAACTGTGGCGAACTCGGTGAATAATAACCACGCGGAAAAGTAACCCATTCACTTTTTTCGATCACATTAATAATCTCCGCTGCCGAATATTTATCAAGCGCTTCACTCACTCGCGGATCAGGCATTTTTGAATAACAAGAATACAAATAATTCTTTGCTGCCTGAGGATTCTGATAAGTGTTTTCCGGTGTATTACGCTCATCCGGAACAATATCCAAATAATTACATCCAGAAAGGAGTACTCCTCCCATTAATAATATAATTGCAAACTTTTTCATAGCTTTTTACTTAAAGGTGAATTGAATTCCAATATTAAATACTCTTTGAGTAGGATATTTCATACCACTACCACCACCCATTTCCGGGTCCCAATGCTTAAAAGGTGAGAAAGTCAAAAGATTCGAACCGTTCAAATAAGCACGGAACATCTTGAATGTATAGCCAATTTCTGCATTCTTCAACTTAAGAAAAGCACCATTCCGCAACCAATATGAAGAATTTACTGTATTATTAGCATTGGTATCACGAGTCAAGCGTGGATAAGCTGCATTCGGGTTCGGATTACTTTCACTCCAATAATCATCAGCGATAAACTTCATAACACCACGAGTAGCATTTTTCCCAAACGGATGAAAACCCGACATTAGAATAGAAGTGCGAGCTGCCCCTTGGAAGAAAAATGAAAAATCCCAATTCTTATATTTCATTGAAGGACCGAAACCATATACAATCTCAGGATCTTCCGGATAGCCCATATAAACACAGTCATTGGTATTAATAATCCCATCACAATTGCCATTTGCATCTGGTTGATCCACATATTTAATATCGCCCGGCTGAGGAATATACCCCAATGTTTGTTCGGCATGTGAATCAACATCAGCCTGGTCACGGAATAATCCATCCGCTACATAAACCAAATGCTGCCCTCTGGAATATCCTACACTGGACAAATTAGGATACAACTGGAACGGAGGTTCGTCACGCTCCAAAATCGTATTATGCGCATAAGTAAGTGTCCCCTTAAATGATAAAAAGAAATCTTTTGTTATCTGTTTATTGTAATCCAACGCTATATCAAATCCGACATTCTTCATCTTACCGCTATTCTCATAAATTTTCGTTTCACCAGTTCCTATGAAATCAGGAAGAGTATTTACTTTCTGCATATAGATCTTACTACGAATCTCTTTAAATACATCAAAATTCAAATTGACTTGATGAAATAACTGCATATCAAATCCGACATTCAGTTTTTTCCCTACCTCCCAAGTTAAATTCGGATTATAATAACGGTTCCATACGGGACCCTGTAAATTAACATTCTGATTTACTCCCGTCGTATATTTCCATTTATCACTAGATAAAACAATATCTTCCAAATAAGCATAACGCTCATTGATACCATCATTACCAACCAAGCCATAAGAACCACGCAATTTGAAATGAGATATCACATTTGAAATCGGTTCCCAGAACTTTTCTTGTGAGATGTTATATCCCAAAGCTATTGAAGGGAAAAAACCGAAACGATTGTTTTTCGCAAAGTTCTCCGAACCATTATATCCAAAATTGACTTCAGCCAGATAACGGTCATCATAAGCATAAGACAGACGTGCGGCAATTCCTTGTTTCCGACGTGGTAAAGAAGATAAGAGATTATCCGGTTTATTATTGTCTAACTGATCCTGATTATATAAAAGCATTGCATTGACATCATGTACGCCAAACTTTCTTTTATAGTCCAAATAGGCTTGAATAAATATTCTACGGTCACCTGTGGCAGCTCCCTCCGTATTTAAAGCCGTTTTTTGTTCATTACCCACTCTACTTAATGTATATTCTCCCGTAGCTTCATTGTATTGATCAATCTCAAATTGATTATAACCAGCTTTACGTGTAGTTTCCGTCTTTGACCAGTTTTTAAAAGAAGCCAATACATGGAGTTTTAATCCTTTAGTTACCATTTTTAAATCCTGGTCTAAACGAATATTTGCATTTACCGTACTGGCAAATTGCTTTTTATAACCGACAACGTACTCAGCTACCGGATTACGGTAACCGTTGTTATAAATACCACCACTCATACCTCCCCAAAGCGTATAAATCTCTTTATCATTACGAGCCGGATATACAATAGGAAAATCAACGGGAGAAGCTTCTCTTGACATAGAAAATATTCCATCAACACCTGCTGAAGGCCCTTTCCAATCCCGTAAACTTACATTTAATCCCAATGATATTTTGGTAGTGTTTGTTGCTTTTATACTCAGATTATTAACAAAATCATAACGCATCACATTGATATTGTTATTGTATGAGAAATAATCCTTACTCAATGACTTCAGATTACCAGCATCATGCTTCACCGATGCACTCATAAAATAGGTAACCGCCTTTTTACCTCCACGAATATTAAAATTAAAACGCTGCGCAAAAGCATTCTTATTAAACATTTCATTATACCAGTCTACATTCGGATAAACCAATGGATTCAACCCTTGTTCCGTAGCCCTGATTTTAGTATCATCATATAATCCGGTTGTGATGCCACGAGTTGTCAAGGCTTCATTATAAAGCTTCATATAGTCAACTCCTCCTACCATTTCGGGAACAGAAGTAAGTTGGGACATAGACGTTTCCAAGCGGAAATTAATTATCGGCTTTAAAAGGTCCTGACCGGATTTAGTAGTGACAATCATCACACCATTTGCTCCGCGGGTTCCATACATAGCCGTAGCCGTAGCATCTTTCAAGATAGAAAAACTTTCAATGACTTCCGGATCCAAAGCATTCAAATCGCTCGAACTGATTTCTACCCCATCCAATACAATTAAAACGCCTGTAGCATCGCCGAAGGTCGATTTACCACGAATCCAAAAATCAGCTCCATCAGCACCGGGCTGTCCGCTACGTTGTATAGCAATCACACCGGCCATACGTCCGGCAAAACTGGTACTTAAACTGGAAGAAGGAACTTTCAATTCGGCAGGGCGTACTTGCTGGATAGACCCAACCATTGTTTCTTTTTTCTGTGTAGCACCAAATGCTGTAACTACAACTTCTTCTAGTGACTTCGTATCTTCTTTCAACTGAACAGTTATCGAAGAACGATCTCCTACTGAAATTTCCTGAGTCACATATCCTATATAAGATATGACAATTACGGAATTTTTATCGGTTACTTGTATCTGAAATAAGCCATCTAGATCTGTAATAACCCCTGTTCCCGTATTTTTTAACTGAATGCTGGCACCAATAATCGGATTTCCTTGTTCGTCTTTCACAAGCCCCTGAAGCAAACGTTTTTTCTGCGAAACGCTTTGCTCTGATACTTTTTTCTCTTTCAGAACTATCTGGCGTTCTTTCATTTCATATACAATATTAGCTTGCTCCGAGACCTTATCCAACAGTTGCTTAACAGTTGCATTTTTTAAACTCACACTGATTTGTGTTGACTGATTTATCACTTCCGGCTTAAAAAAGAATACATATTGGCTATTCTTTTCCACATAAGAAATAACTTCTTTCAAAGTTACATTTTTCAGCGATACCGTAAACGTTTTGGCCTGCCCATAAACCGGAGATTTAGCCTGCAAAGCAGCGACCAAAAAACAAAAAACAAATAGAAGGAGATACTTGCCGTTTTTCCTAGCTACAGAATCCTCCTTAGCCATAAAGTTAATCATAGAATTAAATGTTTAAGAATGTTACATCGGTAATTGTGTATTAAGCCCCTTTCTGCATCCGAATGATATTTGCGGTATCATCAACGAATAGGGAAAAACATAAAAAATCATGGTCCCATAGTGTTTCTCATTTATAAGTTCATAAATATTAGTTATTTTTCTCGTTCATTCTATTGATAAGACGAACGAGCTCTTTATTACTCCTCAATTTATCAGGAAAAAATGTGCAAAAGATTTTTTTAGTGAAATTGCCCTCCAGCCAAAACGATCTGACGCAATTTAGCTACCGAGCGTCCTACCAGATTCATACACGAATGAGAAGACATCTCAAACATGTCTGCTAGTTCATCCCACGAAAATTCTTGAACAAATCGAAAATATATGGCATTTCTTTGTTTGGAAGACAGTTGCTGAAAACCCTTTTTCAATAATTGGACCTTCTTTAGGTCAGAATCATTTGTCTCAAAAATCTGCATCAAGCCTGTGTCGTCGATAGGAATATCAACGTACTCATCCAATGGCAAGCTACGGTTACGGGCAGCTTTGGAGGAATCTAACAGAGCATTTAATAAAGTACGATATAGATAAGACTTCACATAAGATAAGGTAGGAAGAGAAGAATGACTTACGTATATTTTAACAAACATATCCTGCAAACAATCTTTAATTGTTTCTTCATCAAAGTTCAGACGAAGGGCATACCCAAACAAAGGAGAATAATAACGATGATATAGTTCCTCAAAAGCAACTTTATCACCTTTCAGTATTCGTGTCCATAGCTCGATATCCGTCATGTGTCTTTTAAATAGCTTGCAATTAATGATAAGGTTTACAAATGTAGCTTTTTTCTATTAATTAATATCTTCCTCCACAGTTTTTTCCGAAAAAGTCCCGACTTTCTATATAAGAAAGGGGACTGATTTTTTTAAATTTATATAGTTTTCAGACCAACGTAACTACCAAGCGTTCTTTCACTTTAATGCAAGAGAACTGAGTAATTACCTTTTTTTATTTTGCTCATAGATTATATTAAACTCGTAAATAGAAGGAGGAGCGGTAGCTCGAGTGACTTTCAGTCGAATACTTGACGTATAATAATTATATGGAAATCGAATAACTTTACAGTCTCCCATTGGCTCATCGCTCACATAGATAGGTATCCACTTACCTTTTTGTATAATCTCAATTTGATAGCCTTGGATTCTATTTTTCCGATAGTTCGAAAAGCCATCATTCCCACTGTGAGAATCACAATATTCAAAAATAGTTATTTTATTAAACGATTTTGTCTTATCCAATGTTACAGTAAGAGTTGACAATGTATCATTCACTGCAGCAGCCCAACGAGTCTGCATACCACCATCAATAGCATGACCAGCAGCATAATGAGGATCGTCACCTGATACTGATGTCGCTTCAGCAACCTGATTCATTGAAATACACGTCCCATTTTTAGGCAGCGGTTTTCCTTTCTTCAACCCTAAACGTTTTCCCAACTCAATGGCAGCATTTGCCTCATATTCACGTATGCGACCAGACTCGTCGGGTGGTATATTTATGACCAACGTATTCCCGTTACTCGTACACCAATAAAATAATTCTTCCAGTTCATCTAAATCCCGTACAGGTAACAACTCACGCTTCTGAAACCAATTCCATGCCTTACTCAAACATACCGTATGTTCAAATGGCAGATAATAGGACTGTCCGTTATGCAAATATTGCTTGGCATCGTTTTGATGAGCAATCTTCGGATCCCACAAACGGAAGTCACTAGGGAAATAGTGAAATGTATAACAGTTGTCAATTGTCATAGAGTCCGGAAGCACATTTTTCCTACTTCTCGGCTTTGTCTCAATGGTATGATTGACACCTACCGCACAATAAGGTTGCAGTTCTTTTACCAACTTATACACACGTGGTAAATCCCAGTCCTTTACACTACGTGCCCAACCTCCATCTAACCACAGTTCACATACCTCACCATAATTTGTCAAAAGTTCAGTAAGTTGACTACACATAAAATCAATATACTTTGTCTTATCTTTGTCATGGAATGAAGGCTCCTTACGATCCCATAACGAATAATAGACAGCAAACTGAAGTCCATACTTACGGCAAGCTTTTGAAACTTCAGCCACAATATCTGTCGTGTTAGAAGAAGAAGCAACATCATATGTCGTAGAGGGACTATCCCATAAACAAAAACCATCATGATGCTTTGTTACAAGCAACACATAGCGAAAGCCTGCATCCCGAGCCACACGAACCCATTGCTCACAATCTAGATTAGTAGGATTATAAGTCAAAGCTGGTATACTGCCGTCGGACCACTCTTGCTGACAAAATGTATTAATACCAAAGTGAATAAACATACCATAAGCACGCTTTTGCATCGCTTGTTGCGTTGCATTGGGTTTGATAGCCGGAACAAGTTTCTGCGCCCTTAAGGGGAGTACTCCCCATAAGATACCATATAACAAAACAAATATAATCTTTCTCATAACAACAATAGGTTTATAAACTTTAAACTTACAAATAAACAATAGACCACAGTCCAACCATTAATTACCAAGCACTGTCCATAATTTTGTGTCATAAAAAAACTTAAAGCTACCCACCTCTTATTATTTTATTGCAATCCACGTTGCAGGTTAATAAATTATCCATAAATTTGTATTATTAAGGATTTTAATCATCGGTAATTGGTTATTATCCCTTTTTTCAATTCGGATGGTATTTGCGGTACCATCCGTTTTTATTGCTGTCGCTTCGGACTTATATAATAGGTTCCATCAATTATCTGACAATCAATCGGCACCACTACTGAAATCATCCTAACCAATTCGGACAAGGGTAAACGTAAATCCAACTTTCCATCTACAATTTCAGTTTGTATAGCGGGTGCTACAACAATGGGGATATCATAGAAACGGTTCAGCCTCTCGAACACACTCATCAATGGTTCGTTGTGCAAGATAAGCAAACCATTAATCCAAGCCGTATAGTCTTTTGCACGCACGCGCTTAATCCGGCTAGCACGTCCTTCACTTACAACAACCAGGTTATCAGGCTTCATCAAAACTTCTTTTTGATATTTGTCGCTAAGCCTCACAGAGCCTTCCACCAAAACTACTTCTGACTGTTTTTTTCCTTTATAAGCATTGACATTAAAGGAAGTTCCCAATACTTCTACATTAAATTGATGTGTCTTTACTACAAATGGTCTACTTTTATCAGGAGTTACATCCAGATAAATTTCTCCTTCTACATATATTTCTCTTCGGTTATCGGCAAAGACTCTCGGATACACTACCCGTGTACCGGAATTGACATGCATCCGTGTTCCGTCCGAAAGCGTTAATTGACTATATTTCCCTTTAGGAACAATAATTTGATTAAACCCTTTTGCCTCATCTGTATTTTCACTCGTTTCACTAACAGTATGTTCTTCCTGTTCTATTTGAATCTTTCCATTAGAAGAATAAACAATACCGACTGTGTCCTTATCTATCTGTACTTTCCGCTTGTCTGAAAGCAATAATTGTACTTGACCACTTGCTTCCGCTACATCTGCCAACTGGCCTACATAGGCATCCAAAGTCCAACTGTTATCCGAAAACTCTCCTTTATCTATCACATATGCCAACAACAAACAAGCAGCTACCGATACAGGTATTAAAAATCTTTTTATATATTCTCTTACTCGTGTTTTCTTCTCCTGTTGTCTTATTTCACGGTTGATTCGTTCCCACATATCCGTCTCATCATCCCGTTCTTTACGGTCATGAAATCTAAAATAACCGATGATTTTATCGATTATTCCATCCAATTCTTGTTTTTGTTGACTTTTCATAAAATAAAGCTGCTTTATATTGCGTTTTAGACGGCGAATCGAAATTCTTCAATTCATCTCTCCAAAACAGTTCTATTACTATGACGAATAGACAATTGATTACTCCTCACTTTTTACTACATTTTTTCACCTTCTTCATATCACTCAATACTAAAGATATACCTTTTTTAAAAAAGGGACATTCAAATTATAAAAAGAGCTGTATTTAATATCAGCTTATAAGGGAAAAAGAAAAAATGAAGGCATTTGCTAATACAGAAATACGTATTTCCAACACTAAACGACTTTATCGATCAGTATGATTCACATCTAGATATTTTATTTACTAATAAACACTATTTGGATATATAAACTATCATTTTACTACTCCTTTCTTATCCGTTTTTTGATATCAAATAGAAAAAAACAGCTCAAAAAGCACTTGTTTTTTCCTTTTCACCGAGTAAGAAGAGCTTCCTTGGTGAGAAAAGGAGCGACGTACACCGATTATGAAACGATAAGTTCTCATCAAAATATTAAAAATGGAACACTATCATAAAAAATCTCAATAACTCATTCTCTTTTTTTGTTAAAACTGAGGAGTAACCCAATACACAATCGTCATTGTAATAAAGACAGCTTAAATAGTTCAATTCAAGCCAAATAACTGAACTTTAAAGGAAATTGCGAACGAATAAATTGTGTATTAAACAAAACCATAAACGCCATGATAAACAAATATCTATTATCATCCTTAGTCTGTATTTTATTTTATACAGCACAAGCACATCCTTCAAGCAAATTGCCCCAATATAATATAATCAATGACTTGTCCTCACTAATCAAGAATATTGCAAATAAAGACATTCAGGATGATATACTATCTCTTACCGGACAATGGGGTGTAAAGTTGGATCCGGACAGTATCGGTGAAAAGCACAACTATTTCAATTCCGGTCATACAACCATGCCGATTCAGCTACCCGGAACTCTTGATGAAGCCGGCTATGGAACTCGTACAGTCGGTTCGGATTATGGTATCCTCACCCGCCGACACAAATACATAGGTCCGGCCTGGTATACACGTGAGTTTGTCATTCCTCAAAATTGGCAGGGAAAAGAAATAACACTTTATCTGGAACGTGTGCTGTGGGAGTCAAAAGTCTGGATTGACGGACGTTTCATTGATACACAGGAAGGATTAGGAACTCCACATTATCATCGTTTAGGAACTTTAAATCCCGGAAAACATCGAATAGCAATCCGTATCAACAACGACATGATATACAATATAGGTGATAAGGGCCATTCATACGGAGAATACACTCAGATTATCTGGAATGGTATCCTCGGAAAAATAGAACTACAATCTTCACCCACACTTTCAATAGACCGGATCAAAGTATATCCCCATACATCTGACAATCGCTTGGATATTTCCTTCGATATACAAAATCATTCAAATAAGACATTGAAAGGAGAGGTTTCCTATACATTGAAAGAAATTGGAAGCAAAAAGAAAATATACGCATACAAAAAAGAAATAAAAGGAGAAAAAGGAATACAACATCACCGGGAAACATTGAATATCCGGCAAGCCGTGAAACACTGGGACGACCTACACCCAAACCTATACCGGTTGGAGATATGTATCACGCAAAAAGGACAATCCCAACTTAAAACGGTTGATTTCGGATTTCGTAATGTTACTGCTTCCCGATCAAAGATTCTAATCAACAACCGACCCGTATTCATGCGAGGTAATCTGGATTGCCTCCATTTTCCCCTTACCGGTTATCCCTCTTGCGACATTCAGGAATGGGAACGTATTTTCCGTATTTACAAATCATACGGACTCAATCATGTGCGTTTCCACTCATGGTGTCCTCCCGAGGCAGCTTTTACGGCAGCCGACCGGATTGGTATTTATATTCAGGCAGAAGTATTATGGATTGACTGGTGGATGTCCGTCGTAAGAAAAGAGCGCCCTGAAATGACCACACGCGGACTGCCGAAAGGATTGGGGCATAATCCAAGTGCAGATAAATTTGTACCGGAAGAACTGCAACGTATGATTGAGGCTTACGGTAATCACCCTTCTTTCACTATGCTTTGTATTGGAAATGAATTAGGCAACTCAAACTTTGATATCATGCAACAATGGATTAAATCTTTGCAAGAAAAAGATCCACGCAGACTTTACGCTATTTCTACCGCCCGAAAGATTATGCCGGCAGATCAATATATGGTCACTCACAACATACCCCAGACAGGCGGTACTTATGGCATAAACGGTTCCGGCACTGACAATGACCGAGAATCTATCTACTCTAAGGCAACAATCCCGGTCATCGCCCATGAAGTCGGTCAATATCCAGTTTACCCTCTTTGGAACGAGATAGATAAATATACCGGTGTATTGGAAGCCAGAAATCTTGAAAGCTTACGCCAACAAGCCGTAAAAAATCATATAGAACACCAGGACAGAAAATTCCATGAAGCCAGTGGAGCATTACAAACAATCTTATATAAAGGTTTGATTGAAAATTTACTGCGTACCCCCTCATGTGCCGGATTCCAAATGTTAAGTATGACTGATTATTCGGGACAGGGAGAAGCTTTAGTCGGTTGGTTAGATTCATTTTGGGATTCCAAAGGAATCATCACGCCCGAACAATTCCGATGTTATTCCAACGACATTGTCCCTCTGGCACGTTTCCACAAATATACCTGGCAAACGGACGAGACGTTCAAAGCTCAAATCCAAGTGGCAAACTACAGTGATACAACTCTAATTACACCTACGATATGGACTTTAACCGACGAAACAGGCAAACTGCAACAGCAAGGCAGCAGAGAAGTGCCCTTATCATCCGGAAAAGTAAATCAGGTAGATTCTTTATCTATCGATCTCTCCGAAATTACATCACCGGGAAAATATTACCTCGATGTCACCATTAGCGGCACACCTTATCACAACCGTTGGAGTATTTGGGTATATCCCCCTTATAACATGCCACAAACCAATATCATCATCCACGACAAATTTGATTCGACTGTCATTAGTGCCTTGGAACAAGGAAAGAAAGTATTGTTAGTGGCAGATCAACTCGGGAAAAAGGATAACTCCACCCCTCTTTACTTCACACCTTTGTTCTGGTCTACTTCTTTCTTTCCCGGTCAAAGCAACACCACCCTAGGGGCATGGATAGACAAAGCTCACCCTGCATTCTCGCAATTTCCAACCGACAATTATACTGACTGGCAATGGAAAGAAATAACACAAGGCCGTTCGTTTATCATCAACGAACACCCTCAATTACACCCCATTGTACAACCGGTAAGCGACTTCCATATCAACGACAAACTAGCTTCTATCTTCGAATGTAAAGTGAGCAAAGGCAAATTATTAGTCTGCGGTTACAACCTGAATTTGGATTCACCGGTAGCACGACAACTAAAATACAGCTTATTACATTATATGACACAATCGAACTTCAATCCTTCTTATTCAATGGAAATTGATACACTGAAGAAGATGTTTGCATATACTCCTAAAGCAATGGTTTCCGTTCCTAAAGGATTTGAAAACTCAATTCTTTATATATCATGCGGGAAGCAAATGAAGAATTCCGGTTCTGCTCCTTGGACAGCCACGCTCGACCATACTGAAATACAAGACGAACGTTGTAAATACAAAGTTACTTGTGATAATATCTGGAAAGATGAGAAAGGGACAGCCTGGACAGGCAAAAATATGACAATTGAAATACAAACTCCGGAAGGTATTATTGGAGACTTATATGTAAAATTTGAAGACTGGAATCACCAAAATAGAGCAGGGCTCTTATCAATCGAAGGACGAGAGTCCATTTTAGAAAATCAGAAAGGAAAAGAACGGTGGGTGAAACTATTCATCATGCGGGAAGATACAAATGACGGAAAAATAGTTCTCAAAACCCATACGAAACAAGGAGGTAACCTAATGATTAGCCAAATAGCATTCATAAAACAATAAGCGGTCAATACTCTCACAACAAAGATTTCCAAAACAGAGGCCGTCTCAAAATAAACTTGAGCTGGCCTCTGTTGTTTCATTTCAGATTGAAGTTATTTGGATTCTTCTCAAAAAAAAGGAGTTTACAAGCTTCTTTTTGAAGATTTCATTCTTTCAAACAGTTTTTTTCGTTGCCATAAGCCTCCTAAGAGGCTACTTTTGCAAGATTGTGTGCTATGGCCAGCAGGCCGAACTCAATTTCCACCTTCTTAAGTCCACGAAGGTGGAACCTCTTGAAGTGCTTGTTGTTCTTGAGGTTTCCAAATACGGCTTCCACATCCTGTGGCCGCTGACTGCGGTATTTAAGACCTTCCGGTGACAGGAGCTTTTCACGTTCCCTTTCCTTGATTTTTCTCAGGCGGTGATTCACCTGT
>NZ_MNQN01000088.1:0-3768 GCF_001915455.1 Bacteroides sp. 43_46
TTATTAATGTAATTTTTAAGTAGTTATGAAAAGAAAATTTGTAAAAGTGATGTTCTTCGGGGCGTTGGCACTTTCTACTGTCACCTATGTAGGTTGTAAGGACTACGATGATGACATCGACAATCTGCAAACACAGATTGACGCAAACAAAGCTAGCATTGCCGAGTTACAGAATTTTGTGAAAGAAGGCAAATGGGTAACCGCTGTAGAGACAATTACTGATGGATTTAAAATTACTTTTAACGATGGTAAAAGCTATTCTATCGTAAGTGGTGCCGATGGCGCAGCAGGTACAAAGATTGAGATTGATTCGGCAACAAAGAACTGGATTATTGATGGAAAAGACACCGGTATTTGTTCTGAAGGAAAGAAAGGTGATAAGGGAGATAAAGGTGACAAAGGTGACAAAGGTGAAGATGGATATGCACCGCAAATTTCAGAAGACGGATATTGGATGGTTTGGGATGCAGAAGCCGGAGGACCTAAAAAAACAGATGTTAAAGCTGCTACAGATATCTATGTAACTGCTGATGCTAATAATCCATTGGTTTGGGTTTTGAATATACTCAATAAGGAAACGGGAGAATGGGAAACTGTTTCTATGCCTAAGGCTGCTCGTATCACTAGTATGCGTGCACTTGGCGAACAAGGTGGAAGTATCGATTTTTCTTCTACTGAGGCAAACGCTACCTTGTATTATGGAGTAGTAGGAAAAGATGTTAAATTTAACGGAAAATCTTATCCAAAAGGAACGTTCCTGTCTGCTAGAGGTAGCATGATTCATGCATTGATTAATCCGGTGAACTTGGAGGTTAAAGATATTCAATCTTATGAAATCGGCTTGACTGATTCTAAAGGAAATACAAACTTTGTTGTAGCTAGTATTGCAGCTAATGTTAGTGAAACTGCTTTAACTCGTGCTGAAAATACAGCAAATAAAGGTATCTATGACTTGACTCTTAAATTTGCTGAAGGTATAGATCCGGATAATTTGAATGAAAATATCGCTTATGCACTTACAACGAAAGATGCGTGGGGGAATGAAATCATCTCCGGATATGATGTGAAAGTTACAGCTAAAGAAGAAGAAAAGACACTTGTAGATGTAAATAAGGATGTAGATTTCAAAGTTACTCATAATCTGGATGAATTGGTTGGTGATCAATTGAATGATGTAGTAGATTATACTTATTCAGTTGTCGAAGCCGATGCTAAGAAAATTGAGGCTACATTTAGCAAGGAAAATAAAACAATTATTGCTAATAAGGAAGGCAAATTGACTGTTACTATTGCCTATTTTACTACTGCTGGAAATGAAAAAGAAGCTAAGTTGAATTTGACATTCAAGTATGCAGCTGAAAAAGCAGAGATTAAAGATATGACTTGGGTCGTAGATGGCGAAAAAGTAACAGCTACTTCTGAAATTGTTGGTCCTTCAGTAGATGTAATCAAAGCAAATATAACAGCTGGTATAGATACGGAAATCGCTTATACTGATGGTAAAGTTGAAATTAACGGAGTGAAGGATTTGGAATATGAAGGTGGTATTACTTTGAAACTGGTAGGTTTGGACAAAGACGGAGAACCCGTAGCTGATATGTCTACAGGTGTAGCTGATATTACTAAATTTGTAATCGAAGCTACATTTGATCCTGCTGAAGTTGCTGCTGTTCCTCATACTGCAACAGTTAAATTCAAAAATGCAGCTCCGACTCCGGGATTGGATAATGATGTTCTGTATGAAACGACATTTAAGATTACTGTAGACCAGCAGGATAGTAAGTTGTTTGAATTCAAACGTGCAGGTGCTTACTTTAGTGGTGATAACGCTACTGCTTATGGTAATGTAAATGATGAAGATGCAGCAGGTAAGATTACTTACAATCTTTACAAACTGTACCAGGAAGGTTCTATTTCTGCTAAAGAGAAAGCACTTATTTCATTTGATGAGGAAATACCGTCCAAAATGGTAGAGGATACAAAAGTCTATGCTGATGCATGGTTGTCCTCAAATAAGAGTAGCGATGAGATCACAGTTGCGCCTTATGATGCTTGGGGTGGTGCTTATGAAGGTCGTAACATTACAGTAGCTTATGCTCCGTTTGGAAATGACCGTCTGAATGTTATCACTGATAAGTTTAATTTGACTGTGAAATCGGAAATCTTCGAAGGTACATTTAAGTATATTGGCAAATCAGGTACTGAAGCTAAGCCATTTGAAGTAGATGGAGGACATACACAAGATCTGTTAGCTAAAGATTTCGAAAAAACAGATGCTTATGGTGTTGGCTATGACTTTGATGACAAGAGAATTAAATCTGTTGTACTTGAATTGGCAAACCAGGATGCTAAAGATTATGTAACATTAAGTGCTACTGACTTTACGAAAACTGACAAAGTTGTAATCTCTAAGAAAGCTTCTCAAACACCTATCGTTACTCCTCCGGTATGTGAAGTAAACGTTATCATTACTGATAAATGGGGTAGACAGACTACTGAAACTGTTTATGTTAAAGTGTTGAAGTAAACCGGATTTAAAAGATCTGTAATTGAGGGCATCTTAATCCTTTTAAGATTAAAGATGCCTTCTATAATATATAATCAAATCTTTTGAGAAGAAATATATTCAGGGATAGACTGAAAATTATGCTTGTGAAAGTATATTCTCAAATGTTTATCTCTAGAAGGGATGCCTCCCTTATTTCCCACGGACATCCCTTTTTATCTCTCTCTTAAGACATCTTACTTATTATACTAGAAGCAATTTGCTAGTCCCTTATTTCCTATAGATAAGGAGATGTTTTAAGAATACAAAAGGCTCGAGCTTGTGAAAGTTCGGGCTTTTCATCGTTATGGTGCATTCCAAAACATCTTTATATTTCGTTTTGTTTGTATGAGGTATTCTTTTTATGAGAATACTTGTATCTTTATTATCAAATTAATCAAAACAATCGTGAGATGTCAAAAGTATTAGGATTTATGAAGCAAGTGGCCCGTGGGTTACAAGTGGAGGGAAACTTTGGAACTGCTCATGTCTATCGCAGCAGTCTCAATGCCATTATTGCTTATCGTGGGAAAGATGATTTTGCCTTCAATGAGGTAGTTTATCTTCGTAGTCGTGGGTGTAGTTGGAATACGGTTTCTACCTATCTGCGCACTTTTCGTGCCGTTTACAATCGTGCCGTCGATCTTCATCGGGCACCATACGTTCCGCATCTGTTCCGTTCGGTGTATACGGGAACTCGTGCCGACCATAAGCGGGCATTAAGTGACGAAGATATGAAGAAAGTTTTTGCGGACTTGTCCCGTTCGTCCGGGGTGTCTTTAGGATTACGACGGGCGCAGGAGTTTTTTATTTTAATGTTTCTTCTTCGTGGTATACCGTTTGTTGATCTTGCTTATCTACGTAAGAGTGATTTACGTGATAATGTGATCACGTATCGTCGGCGTAAAACAGGCCGTCCCCTGTCGGTGACGTTAACTCCGGAAGCAATGATTCTGGTAAAGAAATACATGAACTTCTTCTCCTTATCTCTTTCCTTTTTTGGAAAGCCGTGAAGGAACGAAAGAGGCGTATCGGGAATATCAGTTGGCGTTACGCAGCTTTAATCAACAACTAATGTTGTTAGGAGAGTTATTAGGACTAGGCGATAAATTAAGCTCGTACACGGCGAAACATCATACAATCTCTATCTAATTGAAAATTAAACAGTTATTTCTGTTTAATTAATATCAGGTAACGATTTAGAAACGAGCGAATTACAATAT
>NZ_MNQN01000102.1:0-42925 GCF_001915455.1 Bacteroides sp. 43_46
TAAAAAACATCATTTCTTTTTCTGATCGGAAGCCCTTATATATTATAAGGTGAAATAACTAACTTCCAGTTGGAGGGATTTTGTTTGTTTCTTATAGGCAATGTTTCTTTTATTTGTTTATTACTAAATTTTTGTTTTGTTTGTTTTAAGGAATCTTTTTGTTCCTTATCGACATTGCAAAGTTATGGGAGAAATGTAAAACTGTTGATTGGTGTTTTTTTCAATTTTCAAGGTGAATTTTTCAATCTTTCAAATGTCACTTTTAGGGTGGGGGAATTAGTCATTTTGTGAATGATTTGTTGAGGAGATGAATATTATACCGCCTTTCCTTTTCTTTTTCCACTGTTTGTATTATATATTTTCTTCAACTTATTTTGTGCAATAGAATAAATTTTGCAACTATTTAGGCGGGATGGACTGATTTGTGTCTTTTTCATTCTGTTTTGAATGATTTACTGCTGCTGTTGTCGTGTTCATAGCAGACTGCATTACGTGGAACAGGTGGATGATCTCATCGTTACAAGAATACTTTCTCACCTTAGTGAGGATTAATTCTTATCAAGGTGAGAATATTTTCTCATAGTGATGAGTATTTTTTCTCACAACGGTGAGAATTGTTTGAGAATTTAATGAAACGTATTTCGCTGTGTATTAGCTAAATAGCGAGTTTGTGACCGTGCTGGAAAAGTTCGGATCTGTAGTAGCGGAGACTAATATTTCGGATGCGGCTGCTTTGAAATAACCCCCTCAAATTGGCAAACTGAAATAATATATTAAATCCCCAGGAAAATAATGTGAGCCGTTACTTGATAGATAAGAAAAAATGCACTGCCTTCTCAGGTGGTGCGTTTCTTGATTTGGGGTTAAAATTTTAATTATAAATCATAGGGGGGGAACAAATACTGTTTGTCTGTGTTATTGTTTTTTGTTATTCTAAGGGATAATTTTGTTTCTTCTTTAATTCTTTCAAGTTAGCGTCTGCTTGCTTTATGAGACCGGCAGCTTTAGCTGCATTGAAATATTTTTCGGCTGTGTCTAAGTCTCCTTCTATCATAGCGATAATGCCCAGGTTGTTCTGTGTCTCTGCCGCTTTTGGATCAGCTTTAGCCAGATATCTCTTGGCAGTTGTCATATCACCACCTTTTTGTATTTCCATTGCTCCGGCATTGAGGTTGGCGATTGGATCATCCGGAAACATTGTAGCGGCTACTTGGAAAGAATGGTTGAATTCTTCGCTTCCCGGTTCACAACTTTCTGCAATCCGGTAGATTTCCTGCAAACTCAACAACTGCGGGCGCTTATTGATAATTTCTTTTGATTCTTCAAGGCTGAGGCCACGAACTGTATAGTTGACTGTATAATCCGAATGACGGAGAGCCGGATAGCATTCTGCCAATATATATTGGTATGTTTGCGGGCCAACCAGATGGGCGATATCGCGTTCCTTCTTATCAATGTCTATACTTTCGTCATCTATCAGACGAAGAACTTCATCCTTTTTCTCTATTGAAGAGTTTTCTATAAATTTGCGGAAACCTTTCCAGTCTTCCGGAGTATATTCTGAAGTGATAAGTTTCTTATCGAAATTATAATAACTGGTTACATAATCCACAAGCGCCTGGGTCCGATTCTTTGCTAAACGAGTATTATTGGCATAACTGCCTTCGGGTGAAGCGTAACCGTGAATCTTTATACCGGTAAGAGTTGTATATTTGTCGTTGCGCACGGTATCGATTGTTGCACGTATTTTTGCCAATTCACTTGTGTTACGACGATACTCCGGATAGATGATGATTTTGTTGACTGGGAAATCCAGAAATGCACTTCCTTCTACTGCACGATATTTTATGTCTTCAGCTTTAGGAGTGATATAGGCTATGGAAGGTTTTACTTTCAGTGGTAAAATGTTCAATTGGGTGATTAATTCACCGCTGTTCTCCTCCAGGATGTCACAGCAACCGCATAGGTCAATATTCAATTTCATATTTGCATTGCGCATCCATGCTTCGAACGGCATTTGTACCAAGTAGTTTACTTTTTGTTCCTGATGCTGTTTACGACGTAAAATGGTATAAGTGTTTTTGGGGGCTTTATGGTTACGCTGGTTGACGATGTCGCGCTTACGTCCGTATACCACAATAGAAGATAACACCTTGGTCTTTTCGTTTGCCTCAAGAAATGGAGTCAATGTGGCTACATTGTTGGATTCCAGTTTCAGGTTTTCTTTTAGAACAATGTCCAGATTGATAGTTAATACATTGTTATCTTCACTGCGTGTGATAGATTCTTTCTCTATACGCACTTGATCTTTATAGAGAGTCTGTGCTTTCCCGCCTAATATAGGCAGCAGGCAGAAGAATATGCATAATATCTTTTTCATATTTGTTTTGTTTTAAAATAAATAGATTAAACTGACGGCGGCTTTTGTAGGACCTACATAGTTCTTATGTCCTTCCTTGACTTTTTCACCGCACGTCTTGCATTCGAACTGCTCATACTTGACACGCGCGTAACCTATACCGATATTTCCTTCAAGATTCCAGTGCTTGCCCAGAATCCATTGATAACCGTAGGAAACGCCCAATCCGTAAAAGTGTCCTTTGAAACGGTGGTCTTTCAATTCGGGCCAGATGCCCCATGGCATATCAATGGCTGCTGCCTGATAAACGCCTCCATGAAGGTGTGCACCTACGAAATGACCGTTGAATTTATCACAGAACCAATATCGAAGCTCCGGTTGGAAGGCAAGCATCTTCATCATCTTCTGATCTTTGTATGTCCAAGGGTTGTAGTTGGCATACAAGTCCAGAGTTAATTTCTTACTTAAACCGACTTCGGCTCCAAGATTGATAATTTTAAGCGCGTCCATTACGACGTTGGTTTTTACTCCGACTACCTGACTATATAATAAGGTAGAAGCAAACAGGGTAACGAACAAAAATAAGATTCTTTTCTTTTTCATCGCATGATGGGTTTTGTTTGTTGATGTTACAAAAGTAGGCATAATGCAGATAGCTGTTGATTGGCAGATTCATCTTTCTTGCCTTTGTCTTCAATGGAAATTGATAAGTAGGGTGGTGAATAATTCATTTATGGGTGGTTGATCATTCGTTGTTGTTAATTGGTGTTTTTATCCTTTGTGATGAATGATTTGCGTGTGGATGGTGTTTTGATACTTGTAGAACTTAGCCAATCGCTTGAGTAAGCTGTATTTCGTTCGTTAAAGAGTGGTAATTCATTCGTTTTTCTTTTCAGAAAGTTTTCCTTATTGAATAAAATACCTATGTTTGCAATGTACAAACGAACAAGGAAAGATAAATAAGACAACTTAAGATTCCCCTCCTAAGGAACATGAATAAATAAACAATTAAAAGTGTAAAAAGACCGCGAACTGATAAATAACGATTCGCAAGCAGATTAAATGAATATTAACTTTTGTAGCATGTTCTAATGCTGAAAGTGACAGTTTTGAAGATAATACTTCAAACTTCGAATCCATGAAATCTTTGTATGGTATTGAGTCGGCAGTTTACGATCAGAAAGCTGAGGAAATTCCTTCTGTTACTGCAGAGGAAATGGCAAGTGTGCTGGAAGCGCTTCGTCAGAATGGTAATACTGTCCGTAACTGTGAATCGGAAACAACAGAAGGATTTTATGGTGATGCTACTGATAAGAAAGCGGTGAAAATGCTTGCCGAATATCAGGCTCGTACAAGAAGTGGCGCTTTCGTTGAGCAATTCGCATTATGTGTATCATTGAATTTTAATATAGATAAAGGTGCGGTATATTATATCGGTACTACTTACTCTTCTTCGACTGACTTATTCAGTTGGCAGGGATATGGCGCTTCTTTATCAACAACTGCTGACGGTAACAGCATCTTCAATTCTACTACTTATCTTTATTTCCGTGTAAGCGACCAGGGGAACTGTGTAGTAAAGGTACCGGTAAACTTCAAAGGTAGCTATAACTTTGCTGCCGGTCAAGGAACTTATAGCTTTACTCTGAAAGCTGCTAAATAATATCATAAGAATTTATTGCATTTAGGTATTAGTATAATATATATTGCTAAGGAGTGTCTGTATGATATGAGTCGCTCCTTTCAATAAAAAAGAGGAACCAAGCAGCAAACAATATAATAATTGGAGATTGATTGCGTAATGAACAAAACAAACGGCAAAAGTCTTTCTATTTCAAAAGAATAGGAGGGCTTTTGTTTTATTGTGAATTATTTCTAAAAAATATTTGTTATGTGATTTGATGATAATTATTTTGTCTACCTTTATCGACCAATACACATGAACAAAATACTATTAAGATATGAGGAAATTCTTCTTTTTACTACTGGTATTGTCAGGTATTTTCCCTGCATATTCAATAGATACTCATTGGAATCTGGAACCGGTAGTAATCAAAAACGGAGTCAGTGACAATACTATTTATAATGTTTGTTATGGAAGTGACGGTTTTATATGGCTCTCTACTGATAAAGGAATTTCACGTTATGACGGATTTAGATTTCGTGACTATCCCCTCATTATGGGGATTGATTCTCTTTCCACTCCTCTGCATCAAGCTGTGAAAAAACTTTGCGAAGGTCCCGACGGTTTATATTATGCGTTACTTTTCCAAGGTGGAATTACTTGTTTTGATAAGGATATTGAAAAGTTTTTGCCGGTACGTTTTGATAAGCCTCTGGAACTGAAAGATATTCTGGATTTCTGCTGGAATGACGGGAGTTTGTATTTGGTTACTTCACAAGGTTTATTTGAATCGCGCATTGTTCGCAAGACAGAAGGAAAACATGATTTTGTGTTATGTCTTTTGAATCCTGAGCCTTTGGTAAGAGGAAAGGTTGCTCATCTTTGTAGTGATAGAAAAACAAATTTGTATTTCTCTGTTAATCAGAGGAAAGTGGTACATTATGATTTAGTGGCGAAAAAAACTTCTTTGATTAAGGAATACAGCGTAGTAAATAGATTGTTTTTAAGGCATGGTTATTTATGGATTTGCCGATTATGGGATGACATTATATGTTATGACCTTAAAACGAATGAGGAACGTGTTATCTCCATGGAAGGAAAAGATCAGTCTGAATTCTCTAATTCTTATGTTACGGATCTGGTTTTGAAAGATAATCGGACTTTTTATTTGACAACTTGGAATGGATTGTATAAGTTGCGCTTCGATAATGACAATCTGTGTAAGAGTCCGTTTGTGTTGACTTTGCTGACGAAGAATGAGAAGGCATTCCATTCGAGTATTGAGAATAAAATGACCAGCCTGTTTTGGGATGATAAACAACAAATTCTTTGGGTAGGTACATTTGGCGGTGGGGTCGTGAAATTTGATATTAGTGATAGTATGTACAGTAGGGTACGGCAGGATTTTGGCTCTCGGGTGGATGGTATGGTCGAAGATTCAAAAGGATATGTATGGTTGACCGTTAGCGATGGGGGGATTATGAAAAGTACTACTCCTGTGTTTTCGTTGGATACACATTTTGAACCTTGGAAAAAAGCATCAGACTTTTCCGGACGCTTTCATATATATAAAGGTAAGAACGGGAATATCTGGTTGGGTAATAATTGGGGAGAGATTGTTATCATTGATCCATTAACAAATGAGGTGGAATCCTTTCATCTGCAAAATAATAAAGGTGAGAGGATACAAACTGTTATTTATAGTCTTTGCCTGGACTCATGGAATCGTTTGTGGGTAGGCACTTCAAATGGGTTGATGCAGGTTGAACTTGAAACTCACGAATGCAAGAGCATTAAATTGCCTGAAGAAATAAAGAATGTATTTGCAATAGCAGAGGATAAAGAAGGCAATGTGTGGATTGGGACGGATAGAGGTTTGAAAAGACTTGAAACGGATGGAGTACAAATTAGAGTAGAAGGAAATATTGAGAAAGAAAATGGACTGGAAGAGGCGGCTGTACGAACTATTTATGTAAATAACTATAATCAGATTTATGTAGCTTATTTGAATGTCGTTATCCGTATTGATGGAAGGGAGAAGGATAAGTTGGAAGCTATATACACTTTGCAAAACGGACTGACCAATGGACATGTAGGCTGTATGGTAGATGATCGTATCGGGAATACTTGGGCCGGAAATAATGTCGGAGTGATGACGATTAGAAATGGGCAGGATGCTTTCTATAATTATCTTTCGGTAGGTAATTGTAGTGCGGTATGCCGTTTGAATGATGGACGGTTGCTTTGGGCAAATTCTTGGGGATTGATTTTCTTTGATCCCTCTGCTACGAAAGCGGATTGTGAAAGAAGGCAGCTGATGTTGACAGATATAGAAGTGGGTGGAGAAACGATCTTGGCTGGGGAGAAACGAAATGGACAGTTGATTCTTTCAGGTTCTCCGGAACAACAGAAAAAGCTTGTATTCAATTCTGATAACAATGATTTCCATTTGTTCTTTTCCGATTTACGTTATGGGATGGCTGAACGTAAGATAGCTTATCGATTACTTCCCTTAGATAAGGATTGGAGAATGGTGCCACTTTCGGAAGGCTTATGGTTCAATGGACTGTCTGCCGGAAAATATACTTTGCAGGCGAAACTTGTATTTCCGGATGGTAAGGAAGGGGATGTGAATGAGATTCTTGTGGTTGTAAAAGATAAATGGTTTCAAACTATTTGGGCTTATATAGCTTATGTTTTGTTACTTGTCGCATTTTCTTGTTTTTTCTACATTTATTTTAAGAAGAAAGAGCAGCGTAAGCAGATGCACCGTGACCGGGAGATGGTATTGAAAGAGAACTTGAGCCTGGAGAAGATGAAGCAGAATCAAAAGAAAGAGATAGAAGCTTTGCGGAACCGTTTGCTGATGTTGTTTGTACAGGAATTGCGTACTCCTCTTTCGTTGATCATTGCTCCGTTGAAAGAATTACAGAAAGACAATTCCCAAGTATCGAACCTTTCTTTGCAGGTTGCATACCGGAATTCGCTTCGTATGGTTGATGCTTGTGATCAATTACTGGCTATATACCGACAGGGGAGTCCGGAAACGAAGTTGGAAGTAGCTCCCTATTCGGTAGAAAAGATGATTGATAGTAGTGTCTTTGGAGTCCGTGATTTGTTGAAAGTATATCCGATTGATTTTCGTTGCGAGAAAAGGGTCAAGAAAGAACTGGAATTCTATGTAAATAAGAAGAAAATAGAATTTATTATTCATAATCTGTTGACAAATGCTTTCACTCATACGCATTATGCAGGAACAGTTTATTTTTCTGTTTGTGAAATAATAGAGAATAATGTGCATTATGTCAGTCTGATAGTAGAGGATAATGGAATGAAGAAGGTGAGAACTTCCGAGCAATTAATGAGTGAGAACGGGACATTGGATAATGATTTATCTGCCGCACAGTTAGGCTTTTCTATTATGCGGCAGATGATAGAGGCGCATCAAGGAACAATCTCATTGGAAAGTGTTGAAGGAAAGGGGACAAAGGTAACGGTGAATCTTCCGGTAGATAGAGCCGTCCTGGAAAGTGAGCCGAATATATTGTTTATTGATCCGGAAGAACTGCCTGAAGTAGAACCGGAAGTGTTGGATCAACTCAAAGCTGATTCGAAAATTAGCGAAAATATAGGGAGACAGGGTCCAATACTTTTTCCGGGAGTATTGTCTCCTAAAGAAATGGCACAATCTGTGACAAATGAAGAGAAAAAGACAATATTAATTGTGGAAGATCATAAAGATATTCGGCTTTATCTGAAAGTTTTATTTGGGAATGAATATAATCTGTTGATGGCTACTAACGGTCAAGAAGGCGTGGATATGGCTATGAAAGAGTTGCCGGATTTGATAATTTGTGATGTCATGATGCCGATAAAAGACGGATTTGAATGTTGCCGTGAAGTAAAAGAATGCCCGGAAACTTGTAGTATCCCTTTTATTATGCTGACAGCGAAGGTAGAGGATGACGATATTATCCATGGTTTGGAGTTGGGAGCAGATGATTATGTGTTGAAACCTTTCACACCCGGTATTCTGAAAGCGAAAGTCAGTAATTTGATTAATGGCCGTCAGACGTTGAAACAAATGTATGCAAAGTTATTTAAGTTACCTGGAGCAGATGCCGTTGACGCAGATGAAACAGAGCAGCCGGGAAAAGAAGAAGCAAAGGCAGAAGATCCATTTATCACTTCCGTAATTAAAATTGTAGAGGAAAATATCTGTGAAGCTGACTTTAGTGTGAAGAAGCTTGCATCGGAATTAAATATGAGTCAGCCGACTCTTTACCGAAAAGTGAAGCAAAGTACGGACTATACGATTATAGAACTTATCAGGGGAGTACGTATGCGTCGTGCGGGTGTATTGTTGAAAACGAAACAATACGGTGTTCAGGAAGTAGCTGAAATGGTGGGATATAATGATATTCCGACGTTCCGTAAACATTTTGTAGACGCTTTTGGTACTACTCCTTCTACTTATGAATAAAAAAATGAGTACTTTTGCACACGAAAACCCTAAAAACAGGAACTAGAGTGCAAAGGTATTTCATTTATTTGGCTTATGACGGAACCAACTATCACGGTTGGCAGATTCAACCGAATGGGATTAGTGTGCAGGAATGTCTGATGAAAGCGTTATCCACTTTTCTACGTTGCGAGATAGAGGTAGTGGGGGCGGGTAGAACAGACGCCGGAGTACATGCTTCTTTAATGGTGGCTCATTTCGATTATGACGGACTATTAGATACAGTTTCTGTTGCTGAAAAATTGAATCGTTTGTTACCTCCGGATATTTCTGTTTATCGGGTTTGCCGTGTAAAACCGGAAGCTCATGCCCGTTTTGATGCAACAGCAAGGACTTACAAATATTATGTGACAGCAGTGAAGTATCCTTTCAACCGGCAATATCGTTGGCGGATTTATAGTTCGCTGGATTATGAACGGATGAACGAGGCTGCACGTACCCTTTTTGAATATAGCGACTTTACAAGTTTCAGCAAGCTGCATACGGATGTAAAAACCAACATCTGCCATATCACTCATGCCGAATGGACAAAAGTGACGGATGATGAAGCTACTTGGGTGTTTACCATTCGTGCCGATCGCTTCTTGCGAAATATGGTGCGTGCCATAGTAGGTACACTGATTGAGGTGGGACGTGGAAAACTTTCTGTTGAAGATTTCCGAAGAATAATCGAGCAGCAGGATCGTTGCAAGGCCGGGACATCTGCTCCGGGACAAGCCTTGTTCTTGGTCAATGTGGAATATCCGGAAACCTTGTTTATATAACTAATAACTTATAACAATCTTTTATGTGGTTATTATTAGCTTTTCTCTCAGCCACTTTGCTGGGCTTTTATGATGTATTCAAGAAACAGTCGCTGAAAGATAATGCAGTGCTTCCCGTTTTGTTTTTGAATACTTTCTTTTCCAGTCTTGTCTTTCTGCCTTTCATCTTGCTGTCCGTGTATGAGCCGGATTTGTTGGGAGGAACAATATTTAATGTTCCTGTTGCTGGTTGGGAACAACATAAATATATCATTATCAAGTCATTCATCGTGTTATCCTCATGGATATTCGGGTATTTTGGGATGAAACACCTTCCTATCACTATCGTGGGACCTATCAATGCTACTCGTCCGGTAATGGTGCTTATCGGAGCGATGTTGGTATTTGGCGAAAGGCTGAATCTCTACCAATGGATTGGGGTGATGCTGGCTATTGCTTCTTTTTTCATGTTAAGCCGTTCGGGAAAGAAGGAAGGAATTGATTTTAAGCATAATAAGTGGATATTTTTTATTGTACTGGCCGCAATAACAGGAGCTATCAGCGGATTGTATGATAAATATCTGATGAAATCTCTGAATCCAATGCTGGTGCAGTCATGGTACAATGTCTATCAGGTTTTTATCATGTGTCCTATTCTGCTTCTGCTTTGGTGGCCTAAACGGAAGTCTACCACACCGTTTCGTTGGGACTGGACAATTATCCTGATTTCCGTATTTCTTTCGGCCGCCGATTTCGTTTACTTTTATGCATTGAGTTATGATGATTCTATGATTTCCATTGTTTCGATGATTCGCCGGGGAAGTGTAATTGTTTCTTTCACTTTTGGAGCACTCTTCTTCCGTGAAAAGAATTTAAAAAGCAAAGCGATTGACCTTATACTGGTGTTAATCGGAATGATATTCTTATATTTGGGGTCTAAAAGTTAAAACGGCAGATTCATAATCTGACTATTATAGGTTAAATAAGATTGATATGAAAATAAATAGACTCGTTTCCGCTATATTCTTTTTTGTTGTAGGATTGTTTTCGCTGGCTTCTCTTCAGGCGCAGGAAGCTAAAACTTTGTTTGTGAATATCCCGGATTCATTAACTCCTTTGCTTACTAAAGTAAATCGTGAAGATTGTATTGACTTTTTGGAAAGCAAGATGAAAGCGCAAGTTGAAAACCGTTTTGGTAAAAAGTCGGAAATGACAGAGCTTGGTACGGATTATGTCCGTATGCAAATGTCTCCGCAAACATCTTGGCAGATGAAGGTGTTGGCACTGAGCGATACGACGAAAGTGGTATGTCTGGTCTCTACTGCTTGTGCTCCGGCATGTGATAGCAGTCTGCGTTTCTATACGACCGATTGGAAACCACTTGCAGATTCTCAGTTTATCTCTCTACCGGTGATGAGTGACTTTTTGAGTACTCCTGATTCGACAACTATTTATGATTTTGATGAGGCTCGCCGTTCTGCTGATATGTTGCTGATGAAGGCTGATTTTAGCAAAGATAATTCGGAACTGACTCTTACATTGACCACTCCTGACTATATGGCAAAAGAAACGGCGGAAAAACTAAAACCGTTCCTCCGCCGCCCAATTGTTTATCATTGGAAGAATGGAGTTTTCACTAAGTAAAATCTCCATTCTCAATTTTCTATTCTCACTTTTTTAAGCATTCATTGATGAATGCTACCATTTCCGGTGTATGTTCTTCTACGCTTTGAAGCAATTTGAATTGTGCTTTTGTACGTACCAGATTATGTTCGGGATATTTAATCTTGTAGTAAGTATCTCCATTGATATAATCGGCAAGGAAACGTACACATTGCATATAGGGGAATAAAGCTGCAGCATAGGGAAGATTCTCTATTTCAATAGGAGTCAGGAATGATTTTGCACCTTCCAGATATCCTTTGGTGAATGCTTTGAATATTTCCATATTGAAGTTTACACGATCAAGGTCTTTGTCGTCTTCATCACCGGTGTTGGCTCCCGTGCGTAGGAAATCTCCGTAATCAGAGAATATGAAACTAGGCATTACCGTATCCAGATCAATGACACAAAGCACTTTTCCGTCTTCATCGAACATCATGTTATTTACTTTTGTATCACAGTGGCATACACGTTTAGGAAGTTTGCCTTCGCGGTACAGACGTTCTGCCTTGCACATTTCATCCGCCCGTTTTTCTATTTCATCCAAATAATACTGCACTTCTGCTACGCGTCCGGCTGCGTTGGTTGCAACGGCGTCACGTAATTGTTTCAGGCGGAACTCCATATTATGGAAGTCGGGAATTGTTTCACCTAAAGTCTCAGGAATATCAGCCAGCATAGCCTGGAAGTTACCGAATGCCTGTCCGGCATAATTAGAATATTCCGGATTGACGGTTTCGTATGTCTTGGCGCGAGGAATGAAAACCATTACACGCCAATAGCTGTCGCCGTCGAACCAATAAGTCTTACCTTCTTCAGTAGAAAGAAAGGATAAAACTTTACGGTCAATATCCGATTCTCCGGCTTCGGTCAGTTTCTTACGGATATGGCTTGTGACAGCGGCAATATTGGATTGAAGCATTTCCACATTCTGAAAAATGGCATGGTTGATGCGTTGTAGAACGTAGTCGGGAGCATCTGTTTCCTTGGTGTTTACTTTGTAAGTGTCGTTAATAAGTCCTGCACCTAGTGGCTTGATTTCTTCCACTGTGCCTTGTACTTTGAATTTAGCAACAATGCTAGATAAATCTTTCATGGGTCTTTTCTTTAAAATTTATAATAAGGTTATTGATAATCATATTTGGCTACTTCATTAGCCTGGCTGGCCGAACGGACAGGGACTAGGGTGAAGCCCCAACTATAATCACGGTTAGCCGGTATCTGATGGAAGGGTTCCGGGCGTGCTCCCCAGCTGTCATATCCACCTACTCCTTGTTGTTTCATATCAACACAGACTTCTACAAAGTCTCTCGGAGTAATATCGTTGACGTGATGCATTCTTCTCAATACATTACGCGCAGCCTTTTCGTCATGGTTGGCAACCTCTTCGGGGCTGAAGTTATTCCATTGATAGGGGTGGGGAAGGGCTTCTTCCGAATCGAAATCTTCGATAGAGTTGCGTAAAGCGTTGAAGCCGATAAGGCTGTCGGCAACAATAGCCAGGCCATTCCCTTTATCAGGAGATAGAGCAATCCAACGGGTATCGGTATGGTGTCCGTTTTCCTGCGGACGAACGTAGTTGAAGTACATCTTATCTGCCGTTGTCTTGTATACGCCAACAAGGGTACCATGATTACGGTCAATATAGTTTTCTTCCGGACCGCGACCGAAATATTGTACATTGTTCATTTGGGCGGGCAAACGGAAGCGTACACCGATACGGGGAACTTCCAGTTTGGAAGCTGCTTTGCGGGCAGCATCGCTTCCGGGAGTAAAGGTAGCCATACGCGTAGCTTCGGAAACTTCTGTTTCTGCTGCTTGCATATCCGTAGAAGTGAATTGGGCACTAACATTTACGATACCGCTCGGATAGATTCTGTAAGTGACAACATACAAGTTGCCGGCAGCTAACAAATAAGTGGCTTTTAGCGAGACAACTTTATTCTCAGTAGTCATCTTGACATCTGTCACATGGAAGTTTTTGCTTGATTGCTTCCATACCTGCAAACGTTTAGGAGCACCGTTACCATAGTCATTATCATTAGGAGCACGCCAGAAGTTAGGCTGAATGCCAAAACCGTCTTTGAAATATTCAGTTCCGTCCACTTTATATGAAGTGACTAATCCGCTTTTCTTATTAAATACAAAGTTTACCTTTGAAGAAGATACGGTTAGTTCATCACCTGACGTTGCTGTTGTCAGTGCAGGACCATTAGCTTTATAAATTCTTTTCTCTGCCTGAATCGGAAGCTGGAATTGGTCGTATGCTATTTCGTAGCCGGCTGGTATTAGCGGTTCCGGTTCTACTGTTGTCACACTGAAGTTTACAAAATATTCTGTCCCCGGTTGGGATTTTAAGCCGTTTACAGGTACAGTAAACTCTTTGGATGCTTGCGGAGCGATGTCTAAAGAAACTTTTCCGCTTTTTATTGTTTTGTTATTTGAGAGTACGCTATAATGGATCTGATACTTTTTCAGATTGGTAAAGTAAAAACGGTTAGTGATTCTGAACTTGCCGGAAGCAGCGTCAATTGCTTCAAAACCGACATTTTGATGTACATATTTTACTTCAGCCATAGCCGGGTGTGGTCCGCGGTCCGGGTTGACAAGCCCATTGCAAAGGAAGTTACCGTCACTAGGGGCGTTTACACCAAAGTCACCTCCATAAGCCCAGTATTCTCTACCATTTTTGTCTTTCTGGAGCAGACCTTGATCTACCCAGTCCCAAATATATCCTCCCTGAAGGTTAGGATATTTGTAAATAGCTTGCCATTGTCCCCAAAGGTTTCCGGTGGAATTACCCATTGCATGTGCATATTCCGAAGGAGCTACCGGACGGTCGCTGCCGTTCTTGCCTGTGTTTTCCAACCAACTGGCACCTGGATATTGCGGAACATACATATCGGAGTTCCATTCCCATTGTGCGCGTTCATAGTTAACAGGACGAGCCATGATATTTTTGTCTGCTTCTTTCACCCACAAATATGTTTGATAGAAGTTGTATCCGTTTCCGGCTTCGTTTCCTAACGACCAGAAAGTGACACTCGGGTAATTCTTGTTACGTTCGAACATATTTATAGTACGGTCCATGTGCGGTTTCAACCATTCGGGGTTGTTGCCCAATGAGCCGCCTTTGCGGAGGTCGTAATACATACCGTGACTTTCGATGTTAGCTTCGTCATACACATAGAGCCCGTATTCGTCGCAAAGTTCGTAGAAACGGCGGTCTTGCGGGTAGTGGCAGAGGCGCACACTGTTTAAGTTATGCTGCTTCATGAGCTCAAAATCACGACGCATCAATTCCTCTGTAACGTAATGCCCTGTTGCCGGATTGTGCTCGTGGATATTTACACCTTTGAGTTTCAACGGTTGTCCGTTGATGAATAAGCAAACATACGGTTTGCCGTTAGCAGCCTTTTGTTCAATTGGTTTGATCTCAATACGACGGAAGCCGACATTGAAGGGAACTATTTCTGTAAACTTATCTCCGTCTTTGATGTACATCAGTAATTTGTAGAGATTGGGATGTTCGGATGTCCATGTTTTTACATTGGGGACTTCTATTTTCACTTCTTCAAAGAGAGGAATGGTTTGGTTCGCACCTATGGCGGTATTCATTTCGAAAGCAGCGATTACCTTATCGGTTTTCGGATCTAACACCTTATATCCGATAACATAATCTTTAGAGGGATGTGAGGTATTGTTGCGGATATCCATTGCCAGTTTGAAAATACCGTTTTTATAAGTATCGTCCAGCGTGGATGTTACACGGAAATCTCTGATTGCTACTTTGGGTTGTGAGTAGATATACACATCACGTTCGATACCACTGATGCGCCAGAAGTCCTGACATTCCAGATAAGAGCCAGTGCTCCAACGGAAGATTTTCAGTGTAAGTACATTCTTGCCCGGTTTCACGTACGGGTTGATTAAGAACTCGGCAGGATTCTTTGAATCTTCGCTATATCCTACTTCCTTACCGTTGATATATACATATACACCGGATTTGGCTCCTGCCAAGTGCAGATAAATGTCCCGTCCGTCCCAATCGGCAGGGATGTCTATATCACGGCGATATACACCCACCGGAGTCGCTTCCGGCAATATCGGAGGCTGTGGGTTGCGTGCTTTGAATTCATAACCATGATTTGTGTAGATGGCTACTCCATGTCCTTGTACTTCCCAGTTGCCGGGAACTTGGATATCATACCATGAGTCTGTACTGACGCTCGGATCAGTAATGTTGTCAGGAAGATCTTTGTAGGAATCTACAAAATAGAACTTCCATGTTCCGTTTAATAACCGATAGAACTTACTACGCTCAAATTTCCCGCTCAAGGCATCTTCACGATTGTCGTAAGTCATAAACGAAGAACGGGGATATTCTTTGTTAACAGCTACTACTTGCACATCTTGCCAATAAGGCTTTTTTGCATTATCAGCTACGGCACTGGTTACTATCAGGGAAAATATTCCCAGAAAAATGTTAGTTAATAAGAGGGGGTGTAGTCGAAATTTCATGTTTCTCAATATTGGTTTTTCATTTCGTTTTTATTTAACTTTAATATGGTCGAATCCTTCTCCATAAACTCCGATAACAGCACTTTGTGAAACAAATGCGTTAGGGTCTATATCCTTTATAAACCGGAAGATAATGGGGGATTCCCGTTTTTTAGCCAATACAAACATCATCTTCACTTCGCGTCCGGTATAAAAGCCCGTTGCATTGATGATTGTAACGCCTCGGTGCGGATATTCGTTGATACGTCGTCCTATTTCTTCATATTTATTTGAGATGATAAAGAATTGTACGGACTGACGTGCGCTGTTCACCACCTGATCGAGCACGAAGCTACAAATATATAGAGTTACAAATCCATATACTACTTTTTCCCAGTCTTTTAAGACAAAATAACTGGAAGATATAATGATCATGTCGCAGATAAGTACAACTCTTCCCAGTGTAATATCCCGGTACTTGTTTATGATAGCTGCAATGATATCTGTGCCTCCGGTACTTCCGTTAGCTGAGAAGGCAACCCCGATTCCACCTCCACAGAATGACGCTCCGATGACACACGCCATGAAAGGCTGGTCGTGAAGGAGACTGATCCCAGCCGCCAGTTTCTGGATAACGGATAAAAAGAAAGTCAGGGTGAACACTCCGAAGATGGTTTTGATACAAAACTTCAATCCCAGTAATTTAAGAGCTAACAGCAGCAGGAAGAAGTTGATAGTGAAATACGTATATTGCACCGGAAAGCCGGTCGCCCAATATACAATGGAAGCAATACCCGGTACTCCCCCGGTAGTGATATCGTTGGGTAGTAAAAATACCGTCCACCCGATGCCGTACAGAATCATGCCAATGGCAATCATTACATAGTCTCTAGCCTCACGGATAATGCTTTGCTTAGAAGGCTTTGGAATAGCTGTTTTCATAAACGTGATTATGATAATCTATAAAATGTTGAAACACGAACCAATGAATAATCCGGCTTTGGGGGAGAAGCCGGATTAATTTATGTTCGTGTCTGCAAAAATACTATTTTTATTTTACGAAAGCGTGGTGGTAGCCTTGTACTTTATTCCATCCTCCACGAGTAAAGTCGGGAATTTCAACCGGAGCTGAATTGTTTTCAATAGAGAGGCGGGTCAGTTCAGCCATGCAGCACCATTCTGCCAAGTCGTAAACGTCCATGTCTAAAGGTAACCCATTCTGTAAGCAGTATGCCAGACGATAATCCATGATAAAGTCCATACCACCGTGGCCGCCTACCTTCTTAGCTGTTTCTTCCAGTTCTTTGTGGATAGGATGTTTGTATTTATCCATTAGGGCTTTTTTAACGTCAGCAGGTACAGAACCGTGTGCGTTCAGGTTTTCATGATTAGGAACATCGTTTGAATCAACTTGTGAAGGTCTCAGGCAATATTCTTCAATCGGATATTTGCTTGCGTAACCGTCTGCTCCTACAATCTGATACATACGACTGTAAGGACGCGGAGTCATTACATTATGTTGGATCAACATAGTCTTACCATTTTCTGTGCGAATCAAAGTTGAAGTCTGGTCACCGTTCTGGAAATCCTTCACTTCTTCTCCTGTTTGCTTTTTAATATAAGCCGGACCATTGACAGCTTTCGTATCCATTGATACTAAAGTTTTCATACGGTCACCACGGTGGATGTTAAGTACTTGGCAAGCAGGACCCATACCGTGAGTTGCATATACATCACCACGATGTTTCTGATTGTAATCCATACGCCAGTTATTCCAGTATGAAGGCCAGAAGTCTTCCAAATTGTGAATGTATGAACCCTCTACGTGTAGTACGTCTCCAAAGACACCTTGCTGTGCCATATTCAGAGAAGTCAACTCGAAGAAGTCATATACACAGTTTTCCAACTGCATACAGTGCTTGCGGGTCTTTTCTGAAGTGTTGATTAACTGCCAGATTTCGTCCAATGTCATGGCAGCAGGTACTTCGATAGCTACATGTTTGCCATGTTCCATTGCATACACGCCCATTTCTGCATGGTGCTTCCAATCAGTTGCTATATATACAAGGTCGATATCTTCCTGTTCGCATAGTTTCTTCCATGCGTCTTCCGAACCACTGTAAGAAGTAGCTTCCGGCATTCCGGCATTCTTCAGGATTTCCTGTGATTTCTCTACACGTTCGGGAGAAAGGTCGCACAAGGCTACAATCTTGGTTCCCGGAATATGTGTCCACCGTGATACGGCACCAGGACCACGCATTCCCAATCCGATAAAACCGACACGTACGGTATCAATTTTGGGAGCAACAAGTTGGATTACGTCTTCTTGTCCGGCAGGGCGGGCAGGAGTTTCTACTTTGATAGGAGCGAAGGCTTCCTGAGCCTTCTGTTGTTGTGTGCAGCTTGTATGGCAGGTTAACAAGGTTAGTCCAATAGCTGCGACTGTGAATAGCTTTTTCATCATATTTTTTATGTTTTTAATAGGGGGTTATTTGTCGTTTTTCATTTTGCGGTCAAAAATAGTAATTTATTAGTCAATTCCATATAATTATAACAGATAATTTTGTTTTTTTACCCTTATTTGGGTAGAAAACAGGTCTTACTTTTTCTTTCAGATTTGTCATGGTCTTAATGCGTTTATGTTGTGACGGTCATATTTCCGTGTGTACGAAGTAAATACACCTCGTAAGGGGTGTTCCCCTATGAACTAATGTTTTTTTTAGCATTTCTTAATGTTTAAGTTTACTATTACTATTTCAAACCAACTCAAATATAAGACACACTATGGGAACATTCTCCTAGAATAGGAACCACTTTTTAGTATTGCTTAACTTTTTGCCTTCTTATCGGCTGTCTATGTGAAGCAAAGTCATTCTTCCAGTAGAATACGTTTTCCATCGGCTTGTACGGCGTATAATTTGGCGTACGTCAATGATACCGTCAAGGGAACTTCGAATTTGATAAAGGTAGAAAAATAGAGTAACTTTCCATTAGCGTCTTTTTCCCTGAGTTCGAAAGTTACAGCTTCATCTCCGTTTGTAATGCTCACTTCCCGTCCGTTGATATTTCCTTTTATATCCTTTGTTATAGGTCTTATCCTTTGAAACTGGGTATAATGACCAACATCCGGTGGAGTAGTATCCAATCCTATATCTCCTTTCTTCCGGTCTTCCAGATAATAGAAAGGTTTGGCTTTTTTCGGATATTTAGCCATAGCTTTCTTTGTATTTTCAATCATTTCCTTCGTTACAGTATACTGATAGCTGCCATATTGATCGATCTGTGTATCTACGGTTACAAAGAATCCCCACATTTCAAAAAACTCGGTCAGATCTTCTTGTGCGGCTTCACTTGCCATTCGAGCAAACAGAAGTTGTTTAACTCCCGGATTATTGGAGGATGTCCGGTTCTCCCGCATGAGTTTGAACAGTCTTTGCCAGAAATCCGTTTTGTGTCCGCAACGATGATAGTAATTCCATAGTTGCCAGTTCATACGCATATGCAGTTCTGTATTTTCTCCCTGATAATTGCTGCCAAAGTTACACCAAGGTCGGTTGAGTACGCAATGGGCTTCCGAAAGTGTCATTCCTGTAATATTTCCTTCGGAGTTAGTCGTTCGGTTATCGGCCGCTTTAGGAAGATTAAGCTCTGTGCCGCGTGAACAATATTTTCCAAGTTTATACAGTATGAAATTCGAGAACAGATTATTGGACGACTCAGTAGAACTAGGCCAGTCGATTGCCAGTTGGTGAATGTGTCCGATTTCATGTGCGGGTCCCCAGGCGTTATCTTTGGCACTCATCACCTTGTCGTATAGTAATATATTTTCCAGATAGGTATAAACGAATGCAATACGGTAGTCGGAAGCCCACATATATGCACCTTCAGGTGAAATTGCAAACAAGTGGTTATTAACCTGAGTAGGGCGCACATCTTCAATACCCATTAGTTCCTGCTCCCAACTGATGATGTTGTCCCATAGGTTAATAGCGGACAATATTTCATCTTTCACAAACTCACGCAGTTTATCCCGGTGGAAATAAAAGATAATCTTATCACCACGTACTCCGAAATACTTGTCGGTGGCTTTTGATAACAATTCGGCATATTTGGCATTTGTTTTGTGTTCTTTCAAGTCAAAGAAACCGCTGACCGTTCCGCTTCCTAATGGAATATGGATTTTTATAGGTTTCGGATGGCTGGTCAGGTCACAGTTGTACATGACGAATAACTGGCCCCTATTACGTATTTTGATTTTGTTAATACCCGGTTCCAGATAGTAAACGTCTCCCGAAGCAGCGGTCTGTACATATTCCTGCGGTTCCCAAAAGTTCGTTTTTTCTTCTCCTACACATTGTATTGAAACTTCGCGTCCATAGGTATCGCCAACAAGGACGATAATTTCGTCGTTTTTTTCCACAGCAATACCGGTCAGGTTGTCCAAGCTACTGTAATGTTTGGTCATTAACTTTTCCGCCCACTCGTTGATATCACTATAAGCGTTGTATTTGCGGATACGAAATTCTTTCTCCCATTCATCATAAGCGTTGTTTTTTAACGCTTCGGCTATGTGGACGAAATATTTGCTTGGCAATTTGTTGATTTCTTCATTGGTGACATCAGCTTTCAGTTCGCTACAAGTAATATCTTTGAATACGGTCAATAACTTAGTTGCCAAAGTGTTATCCTCATTCTTTTTAAAGAAGTGCATTTCGTCACAACTGACAAAGTTACCAAGTCCGCTTTTGACAACAAACTTAACGCCTGTGGCTTTCATCCCTTTCTTGAATACGATTCTGCTCGGAGTATCTTTCATTTTGAAGTCATAAGTTCCTTGAAGCGTATATCTTTGTCTATCGGAATCGGTAGAGGTGTAAACTTCAACCTCACCAAAATTACCATTCCCTGATCGGGTATAATAAATAAAGTAATTGATTTCCGTATCTCCTTTGAAGAAATATTCCAAAGTGACAGGGAAGGATGTATTACTCCATGAACTGTGATAATGTGACTCGAAGCTGATTCCTTGAGTAAATTTGCCATCGTATGATTTGTCAATGTCAGATCCGGGTTGGTATTCGCTGGCTTTTCCTCCGTACGGTATAATCTGAATATCTTCGGGAAGTACTACATCTTTTGTCTCTTCCTCTTCTTCCTCGATGTCAGGTATAGGCTGAGGCAGTGTTTTGTCGTTGGAACTGCAAGAAAGTGTTGCATTGAAAATAGAGAGAAATAGAAACAGGAGGGTAAACTTGTGGAATGTTTTCATATAAGTCTGATTGTGTTATTGATATAGATTGTGCGTTATAAAGGTAATAAAAATGGCAGGCATATATTACCTGCCATTTTTATAAATAATTATCGTGAAATGCAACTTATTCTTTATTCACAAGAATACGTTCTCCATCAGCCTGCACGGCATAAATGCCTGTACGGATTAAAGGAATATTTCTCGGTACACTGAATTTTAAGAAGTTAGAGAAATAAACAACTTCGCCCATAGTACCGTCTGTTGATTGCTTTCTTACTTCGAAGGCTACGGCTTGTTCTCCATTCTTAATTGTGATTTCACTTCCTGTCACAGATGCCACCATTGTATAGGTTGGAGTTTTAGTAATCTTTTCATTGTTCTGGAACTGGGTATAATATCCTAAGTCTCCAACCTCTTTATATCGGTAGTCGCCGGATGTAAAATCTGAAATTTTACGATCTTCAATATATTGTATTGGAGCGGCCTTCGGATAATTCTGAGTTTTAATCCATGCTTTAGTATCTGCTATCATCTTGTCAGTCACTGTATAAGTCCATGTACCGTATTGTTCTACTTTTACATTATCTACAGTTTTGAAGAATCCCCATGTTTCGAAGAAATCCGTAAGGTCTTCCTGGGCAGCTTCGCATACAGCTTTGACGAAAGCCAATTGTCTTGCTCCCGGATCGCTTTCTGGCACATCTTTATATGTTGTACGCATGATATCGAATACTTTAGGCCAGAATTTAGCTTCCTGTTCGTTACCTTTACATAAGTCATAATAGATCCATAGCTGCCAATTCATACGCATGTGAATCTCAGTATCTTCATTCTGGTGAGTAGAAGTACCCATATTCCACCATACCTGCTTATCTCTATAAATTGCATTGGCTAAAGATGTCAAGCCTCGTCCGCGTGACTTATATTTTCCTAATCTGCGAATTACGTAATTAGAGAACAGATTGTTGGATGATTCGGTGGACGACGGCCAGTTAATAGCTGCTTGATGTACGTGTCCCATTTCGTGGGCAGGTCCCCAAGCATTATCTTCTGCTGCCATTACATTTTCACGTAAAAGAATATTTTTCAGATACGTATATACGAATCCCATGCGATAATCAGATGCCCACATATACGAACCTTCAGGAGAAATGGCAAACATGTGGTTATTGATTTTTCCGTCCTGTCTGTATTGAGAGATTCCCATTAACGATTGTTCCCAACCGACAATGTCATCCCAAAGATGAATAGCGGATAAAATTTCAGTCGGAGCAGCATCCAACATTTTCAGACGATGGAAATAGAACATCATTCGTTCTCCACGTACACAGAAATATTTGTGGGTGGCTTTACTGATTAATTCTGCATATTTAGCATCTGTCTTGTGTTCTTCCAAATCGAAGAAACCATTAACTACACCGTGTCCTAGAGGAATATGTATTTTGATAGGAGCAGGGTTGTTAAGTAACTGTTCTCCATCCACATTGTACATAACGAACAATTGACCGGGACCTTGCATTTTTAATAAGTTAACCCCTTCTTCCAAAGAGTAGGTCGTTCCGGTTGCTTGTGTTTGCTTGTAGTAGTCAGTGGAGCTACCGCTTGTATAGACATTCTCCTCCCAAATACATTGTAATGATACTTTTTGTCCTTCCGGGATATTACCTACTAATACTATGATTTCTTCATCTTTGTTGACGTAGATTCCGGTCGGATTGTCTAGATTACTGTATTTCTTTGTTTGTAGTCTTGTTGCCCAGTAGTCGATATTGCTATATGCTTTATATTCGCGTATACGGAAATCTTTCTCCCATTCGTCATAAGTGTTATCTTTTAAGGCATGGGCCACACGTCTGAAAGTTTCACTTTCCAATGCATCGATTTCTTCGTCGGTAACTCCTTCTTTCAAGGAACTACAAGTAAGATCTGTAAAGACAGTCAGGAGTGGATCATTCAAATCTCTGTAGTTTGCTTTTTCAAAAAACTCCATTTCTCCACAACTGGCGAAGCCTCCTAAACCCGTCTTAACGGTGATTTTAACTTTAGTGGCTTTGACCGTTTTAGTTAGTATTCCGGTCTTGCCGTCAAACCCGCCCTGCTGTCCGAAATCATAAGTACCTGCAAGAACATAATTCGGGTTATCCGCTGTTTGAACGTAAACATCGACTGCTCCGAAGTTTCCGTTTCCGTTTCTAGGATAATAGATAAAATAATCGACTTGTTTATCTCCTTGAAGTGTATATTCTAGATCTATAGGCAGTGGATGAGTCGTATTATCCCAAGGAGAATGATAATGATATCCATCACCTTGTGTCTGTGAGCCTTTGATTCCGTCGAATGTCTTTTCGATGCTCCAGTTATCTCCTTGTGAGATAGCATTTCCACTTACTATGGCTATTTGAGTATCGTTTCTGAAATCAACATCATTAACTCCATATTGGGTTAAATTAATGGTATAATTGCCCAACTCAGATTTAACAGCTAATTTGGCATAACGTTTTGTTTTTCCTTGATTATCAAGGATAGAAAGCATTATTTTATCATCCTGTTGGAAAGCTGTAGCCCATTTTTCGTCGGAATTGACACTCCATTGGCTGGTTCGCAGATTTGTTTTTACCGGGATTGACATTGTAGTGCTTCTAAAGTCAATCTCTTTGTTCAGGTCACTACTGCTGATTTCAAATGTATTTGGAATCAGTTCACTCTCATCGTCCTTACATCCGGTATATATTAAGGATGTTATTAGACATAAGAAGTATGTTAAATATAAATGTATATATTTCATAAGTTATTGGATTTGTATAGGAAACCGCTCTATAAATAATAAGAGCATTTCCTATGTATTAACTTTAGTGATTACATTCCCCATAATTTGAGTTCGGCCATTCCCCAACATGCATACCATGAAGTACTACCTGGCTGGAATTCTCCTATGCAATTTCCTAAATAAGACTCCATTACTGTCAATCTTAGATAGCTGAAAGGATTAGGCGACGTAAATACTTTTGAGGTATATGTTTTTCCTCCTTCACTTGCTGTTGGTAATCCTTCGTTTATTTTGACAAACTCATTCCAGTTTGTTCCGTCATTACTAGTAAATAACTTAATTACTTTAGGTCCTGAGTTATTCCAACCTTTTGTAATATACTCAAACATGATAGCTCTCATTTCTTTACCTAAATTAATGTCAATAGGTTGTCCATACTGAGCATTTCCGCTTGCTGATTGATATTTGGTTTCATAAGCTGTACTGGTATCGTCATCGTAAAGAAAACTTAGTGAATTAGCTCCACAGCTCAACGGATCAGTAATTTTATCTGTCAAGTCAATCTTATCATCCACCATATCGAACATATACTTCAAGATTACATAATGTTTTTTAGTGTCCGAGGTAATAGTTTCAAGATCTTCACTTTGTTCAAGTTGTAGTGGAATTAAATAAGTCGCCCCTTTAGTCAATTTAGAACGGTCTACTACTAAAACCCCGACGCTTTCACTAATTCCGGAACTGAATATCAAATCTTCCAGTTGATAAAACGCTCCTTCCGGAACTGCTTTGTAATCTGTTCCTTGGGCCGTATTGTATGCATCTATTTCTGTTTGGTCAGTGCTGGCTGTTATACCGGCCGTAAAATTCCACTGGTTGATGACTCCGGATGTCATGGAGACTTTGATTTCAGCAATAATTTCTTCTTCCTTATTAATTCCCAGGTCTATCATTGTGGATGATTTCTCAAATTTGATACCTAGCTGTTTCACTTGAGGTTTAAGAATTAAGTCTCTTTGCTCAAAATTGACAGAATCAGTTTTACTGGTTAAGCGGATAGGCAAAATAAAGATGCTGTTGGCATTAGCTTCCGCTTCCACCTGTTCTGTTATTTTTTCCGGATTTAATGTAAACTCTTCTATTTTATAGGTATCTGAGGATTCGAAACTAATATCCTTATTCCGGAAAGTATAACAATCACTGTTCAATACAACATAGTTGTTGCCTTTGTAACGTGATTCATTATCAATTTCGGTCTGAGATAATGTGCTTAGTCTGACTTGGGCCGTAGCGGAAGGATCGCTTCCGGATTTGACTACAGTAATAGAATATTTTACTTGTTGTCCATCGTTGAAGAGTACCAGATCGTTCTGTCCACTATTCTTTAAATAAAGAATCTTGTTGTACTCTTGGGGTATCAGTTCTTGGTAGTCAGCTTCTTCACATCCGGTAAATGTGGCGAGTGAACCCAAGAAAAGAAGTGAGTATAATATTTGTTTCATAATTTGTAAACAGTTTAAAGATTAATATTCGGGTGCTTGAACCATTTGTGGATTCTTGTATGTTTCGTTAGCAAATATAGGTGCCAGATACATACGGTTTTCCCATTTGTAATCTTGATTTACAATAACAGGTTGATTTAACTCTTCGAAAGTAGGTTCTTCTACTTGTTCCATATTCAACCCTTTACGTACGCCAGCTGCAAAAACTTCAGGGGCAATCATCCAACGTCGTGCGTCGTAATAGCGTAGACCTTCTCCCCATAGTTCTACAAAACGTTCGTTGCGTATCCAATCCATGGCCGGCATATCATTCAGCATTTCTTCTGTTACGTCCGGTATACCGGCACGTTCACGAACTACGTTCAGATACGTAAGTGCTTCTTTGGGTCTGTCTAAAGCAGCCAAACATTCGGCTACACTTAGGTAAAGTTCTGCCAAGCGGAAGAGAGGACGTGGATAGCTTTTTTCGTTGTTACTCCAGTTTGTACCCCAGTTCAGGTCGGGCTGGATAAATTTCTTTGACATGTATCCTGTGACACAGTGATCACGGGCGAATTCAGTTCTGTTCCAACCTTGTGCTTCGCCTTTCTTAAGATTGAGTACCAGAGGTTTGCCGCCTGAAATTCGTGGGCTGTATTGGTCTCCGTCAAATGAAAGCCATGCATAGAATCGTGGTTCGCGGTTGGTATTTAACTTGATAATATCCGCATTGCTTCTTCCTGCAGATTCATACCATGAATCTTCTTCTGCGAAAGTCCCTTTATTGGCAGCAATTCGAGGTAATTCTCCTTCTTTGGTATAGAATCGCTCTACACTGTTTAATAAAGGAGAGTAGCCGCTATATCCACTTCTCCAAGGGCCTCCGTCTACTTTTACCACGTGTACTGGTAAAGAAGCCATTACTACACCGCTGTCATCTGCAAGTCCCCATATCATTTCACGGTTACCATCCGAGTAACGGCTAGTTACGAGATAACGCATCAAATAAACATGTTTTTTGAATTCTTCGGTAACTCCGTCTACGGGAACATCAAGCTCTCCTAGATTAAGTCCTTGATTACCCATAAGGATTGCACTTTCTTTAGTAGTCATCAGTCCGCATCCGCCTTCTCCTTCTGCCCATTCCAGTGCGTCTTTACAAGCAGTCAGTGCGCGTTCCCATTTATCGGGATCATAAACCTGGCTGACTAATTCTTTCCCATATCCCGGTGTTTCGAAATTCTTGTTTTTCCAATCCGGATAAGGGAATTTCCCATTCCATAAGTCAGAAGCTGCATAGAGCAACAAGCGTGCTTTTACTGCTTTTGCAATAGTGGAAGTTGCACGTCCCCATTCCGAACCGATACGGGAGGCCGGAAGATCTTTAGCTGCTTCGTCCAGTTTCATGGAAATCCAGCTTGTTACGTAATCAAAGTGATAACGTCCGTGATATTCATTGTTCGGTGTATCCATATCAATGTATGAATCAGTGATAGGGCACGGGCCATAGTATTCTAATATCAGGAAATGATAGTAAGCAATTAGGAAATTGGCTTCGGCAGTCCATTCTCTTTTTTGTACTTCCGATACATCGAGGGCATTTGGTAATTGGGACAGAAACAGATAACATTGTCCGATATAGCGGTAGATATTACCCCATTTCCAGTCTCCGGGAGATTCCGGAGTCAGCAGTCCCCAACCGGCACGCTGTCCGCTGTGTCCCCATAATTCCGGGAATACAAATTCATCAGTAGATGCAGCTTCCATTCCGGTATAAGTAATTGGGTTGGATGAACCTTTGATTCCTGCATAGCATGAGTAGAGGAAGCCAAGTGTACTTTCCGGCTTTTTAACGGCATCTCCCAGACCTGCTTGTTCGGGAGGTACTACATCTAGGAAATTGCAAGATGTCAGGCAGCACGTAGAGAGTATTAACAGACTACCCATCTTTTTTATTTTATCTATAAGTCTCATATTTATCTCGTATTTAGGTTCATATATTAGAAATTAAGTTGTACTCCGATGTTGAATGTACGCTGCAAAGGATAAGCATTCCATGATAGTTCCGGGTCCCATAGCTTGAACGGACTGAATACGGCTATATTGTCACCGTTCAGGTATACGCGTCCATATTTGAATTTATATCCCAGTTCCAGTGTCTTGAAACGGATGAAATTACCGTTACGCATCCAGTAAGTACTAGCTACTGTATTATTGGCTGTTTGTGAACTAGTCAATCCTAAGCGCGGATATTTAGCATTTGGATTGGGATTTGACTCAGACCAGTAGTCATCTGCAATGAATTGCATGACATTATAGTCACTTTGGCCGAATGGTGAAATACCGCTAATCATGATAGTGCGTTTAGCCGACCCATTGAAGAATACACCGAAATCGAATTTTTTATAGGTTACATTCATTCCCAAACCATATTGGATGCGGGGGGTAGTTCCATAAGGAGAGATCATTACTTGGTCACTGCCATCTATTTTACCATCTCCGTTTACATCACGGTATTTTATGTCTCCCGGTTTAACAGTACTACCAAGATTCTGTGTCGGGCTATTATCGATTTCTTCCTGACTGCTGAATAATCCTTGGGCGATATATCCGGTTGTGCGGCTTAACGGTTTGCCTGTAGATGTTTTCCATACATACGGATAAACCGGTTCATCCAGGTTGACATATTTGTTTTCAGTATATGTGAAGTTTCCACGGAAATCTACATATAAATCTTTTGTGAATTCTTTTCTCCAGTTTACACTTAGTTCAATACCCCAGTTATCAACTTTACCTTTATTGCTCCAAGGTTTAGCTGTATAATATCCAAGAGATTCCGGCCATGCTTCGCGGTGGAGCAGGATATTGTAACGTTTCTCATTAAAATAATCGGCAGTAATAGTCAACTGGCGGAATAATTCGAGGTCGATACCTATATCCAGTTTCTTTACGCGTTCCCAACCGCCATTAACAACTGCATAATTGGTTACTAAAGGACCATATAAGGTATAGTTCATATCTACACCGGTAGTGAAGCCTATGTTATTGAGCGATACCTGGTCGATGTACAGGAAGTGTTGTGCACCGGCAGAAAGTCCGGTTTCGTCACTACCTACCAGACCATAAGATCCTCTGATTTTCAGGTTATCTATATACTTGGTCATCGGTTCAAAGAACTTTTCGTTACTGATTACCCAGCCTAGAGATACGGCGGGGAAGAATTCGAAACGTTCTTTCTTGGCCAGACGTTCTGTTCCGTTATAACCGAAATTCAGTTCTACCAGATAGCGCTGACCGTAGTCGTAAGTAAAACGTCCTGAGAATCCTTGATTGCGTTCGGGTAGTACGCTACTACGATATTCACGTTGCATATACATCAGCATTCCTGTTACATGATGTAGATTGAACTGGCGGTCATAATTCACGCGGGCGTCCAGATAGAAAGTCTGGTCGGAAGCTTTGCTTATATCTGATGTTTTCAGATAGTCAGTTCCTGATGTTCCCAGGCGTTCAATTTCATAATCAGTAGGATTTGAAGGGTTATAACTTCCTCCTTTAATACCATAATAATAAGGTTCGATCGTCCGATTGTAGGAAGATGAAGCCCAATTCTTCCAATTGACCATTGCTTGTACGCTTAACCCCTTAGTTACGAAATCAAGTTTTTGGTTGATTTTTAAAGAAGTATTGAGTGTGTTCTCATTATATTCCTTGAATGAACTCAACATATAAGCATACGGGTTGGTACGTACCGAAGATCCTGTCCATATAGCATTACCAAAACGGATATGTGTGTCTCCGGGTTGTGCCGGGAAAGTAACGGGGAAGTTAATAGGATTACAATACAACATCTGAGCGAATAAATCGGAAGTACTGTAGTTCGGTCCCTTCTTGTTACGAATCTGGGCGTTCATGTGTAAATCGATTTTAGTTGTAGATGTTATTTTGTAAGAGATATTGTTTTGGAAATTATATCCCCAATTGTTTATATTATTATTATACGAATATACTTTCTTTGTATCCAGCAAACCTGTATCGTGATTGGCTTGCAAGCTCATATAATAAGATGCTTTTGAACCACCGCCTGAGATGTTGACATTGGCACGCTGATTCATATTCATGTTTTTGAAGATGATGTCTTTCCATTGTACATCCGGATAAATGTAAGGATTAACTTGGTTGCGTGTGTTGTCGATGTCAAGTTGCGAATATTTTGGGGTCGCTCCCGGATTACGTGTCAATTGGGCTTCGTTGTACATTTCCATCCAAGTGGCACCATTTACAAAGTCGGGGAAGTTCATCGGTTTATTGAAAGAGTTCTCAACCGTGACGTTAATTCTGGTTTTCTCGTTTTCTTTACCGGTCTTGGTAGTGATGAGCATAACGCCGTTGGCACCACGGGCACCGTAGATAGCGGTCGCAGAAGCATCTTTCAAAATAGAGAAACTTTCGATCGTTTCAGCCGGAATATTATTCAGGTCTGCCGTAGAAATTTCTACATCATCCAAAAGTATTAAAGGAGTGGCTCGTCCGCCAAAGGTACTCACACCGCGAATGTAGAATTCGGAAGCGGCACCCGGTTCGCCGGTCGAAGTCATAGAAATAACACCTGCCAGTTTTCCCGCAAAGGAGGTGGTAAGCGAAGAACTTGGAGCTTTCAGTTCCAGACCTTTCACACTGGTGATTGACCCTGTTACACTGACTTTCTTCTGTGTACCGGCACCTACTACTACAACTTCACTCAGCAGTTGGTTGTCTGATTCCATCTTTACGTTGATGACACCAAGATCGCCTACATCGACTGTTTTCTTTCTGTAACCGATGTAACTGAATTCCAGCTGTGCTTTCGAGCCGCTGATAGCAATCGTGAAATTACCATCCAAATCGGTAATTACTCCGTCCTTCTGTCCTTTCACTACAACAGTAGCACCGATAACCGGATCGCCATTTTCAGCGTCTACCACCGTACCCGTAACGGTACGTTTCTTTTTGGGTTGTTGCTGTGCGGCTTCCTCTTTGTTTACCTTTAATATGATCTCGTTACCTTTGATCATGTAGGTGATTCCGCTACCTTTGAAGACTTCTTTTAAAACTTCTTCAATAGTCCCTTCACAATTTAGATTTTTGTTGGTTGTGTTTTTCAAGTCTGCAGCATTGTAGAAAAATGTGTAATTACTGTTTTTTTCAATTAGCTGGATTGCTTGTTTGATAGTCATTGCTTGCCCTTTTACTGAGATTACTCCTTGTGCTCCTAGGATGTTGAGCGGGTAAAAAAGCAACAGCAATACGATATACTTCAGATATCGTTGCTTGTAAGAAATTTGAATTTTTCTCATGCTTTAGCATTTTAGATTAGACATAAGTTTAATTATTATTTTTTTATAATGATTTTATTTGCATGTTCTTCTTTATTCAGGTTTAATGTGAAACAAATTTTGTTGACTACATCTTCCAATGGTTCGTCATAGCGAATGCTTCCGGTAAATGCTGATTCATGATTGATACCTTTTGCTAATGTGACGTCGGAGTTGTACATTTGATTGATGATACTAATAAGCTCTTGCAAGGGAATATCCGTGAAGTTATATTTTCCGTTTTCCCATTTTATATTAGTAATCTGTTCTACTCTCATTTCAGCATTACGCGGATTGTATATCACTCTTTGTAAAGGCTTCATTACTGTTTTTTGTCCGGTGGATTCAACATTAAATTCTATCTTTCCACGAAACAATGTAATTTCGTTCTTTTCGGCATCGGTTTGTTTGATATGGAAGCAAGTTCCTTTTACTTCAATAAAAGCCTTGTCGATATATACTTGGAAAGTACTTCCTTCATGCTTATAAACTTCAAATAATGAATTACCACTCAACCAGACTTTTCTTTCTTTGTTAAAAGATTTTGTATATTGAATAGAACTTCCGGGCTCCATCCATACTTTGCTGCTATCCGGAAGAGTGTACATCTGGTTCTGCTGAGCTGTAATTTTAATAAGCTCATTAGCTATCTTGTCGCCTTTAAACGTTAACCAGAATCCGCCTATTGTCAATAAAAGTGCAATTGAGGCAGCGGCAAAATACCACCTTGGTTCTACAAGAACTCTGTTATTTTTCCTGTATTCACATTTGGTTTTTACCTTTTTCCATATTTGTTCTTTTATTGCCATATCAGCAGCTCTGTTTCCAGATTCATTCCATTGTTTTTTTATTTCTATATTTACCGATTCCAAGTCAGCAAAGGCTTTCCGTTGCTTTTTGGAGAGTCTACCTGACAGCAGACTTTTGATTAATCTTTTCCTTTCGACCTTATCCATTCTATTCTACCTTGTTGGTTTTAAACTCTATTGTTGCTCATATACTATAAATACACACCAGCTCTTTCTAACCCCACATCGACTTTGTAAAAAAGTGAAAGTTTTTTTGAACGTAAACTGTAATTGTCTGATAATTAGCAATATAGTTAATTGATTAATGCGAAAAAAAATAAAAAAGATGTGAGATGTATTACTAAGTTCTTGTAGAACTAAGGCCATATTTGGCTGCCGCTTCAGTAGCTATCCTATTGTTGATAGGTGGACTTTGGATGATTTTAGGTGATAATAAAGCGGAAATGAATGAGTTGGTAAGGATTGAAGCCCAACAAAGTATGATGTATATTTTGCCGGATAGCACCAAGGTCTGGATGAAGCCCGGAAGTTCTATCCAATTTGCAAAAGATTTTAATAAAGACAGAAAAGTCTGGTTGAGTGGTAATTCATTATTTGAAGTTTATAAGCACGAGGGAAGTACTTTTCAAGTACACATTAATAAAGCTTTTATAGAAGTGAAGGGAACTTGCTTTCTTGTCAAGCAAGATGATATAAAGCAGAATGAAATTACGCTGTTTCATGGTAAGATAGAATTTAATGTTGAATCTACCGGGAAGAAAATAGTCATGCAACCACTTCAGAAAGTGACTTATAATGTAGATAATGCACAAACACAAATAGAGAATATCTCAAATATCAGTTGGGAAAATGGAAGATATAACTTTGAAGATGTTCCGTTGACTCAACTGATTGAAACAGTCAATCAGATGTATAATACAAATATAGTCTTAAAGAGGAATTTAGGAAAAAAAGCATTGTTTAGTGGGAGTATCCGTTATGACGAAACTTTGGATGATGTACTTGATAAAATCTGTTTTAGTCTCAATTTGACCATAGAAACACACAATGAACAAATTATTATTCATTAATATCAATATAAATATTTTATTATAAACTTAATCGAATGTCTAATCTAATCAGTCGAAGCATGAGAAAACAAAGAATCTCTAGTTGCAGGCGATATTTGAAGTATATCGTCCTCACTTTGCTTTTTTATCCGTTATCTGTCCTTGGAGCTCAGGGACAAGTTTCAGTAAAAGGGCAGTCAATCACTATTAAACAGGCTATTCAGCTTATTGAAAAAAACAGTAGTTATACTTTTTTCTACAATGCAGCAGACCTGAAAAACACAAAAACTAGAAATATTAATTGTTCGGGTACAATTAATGAAGTGCTTAACGAAGTATTCAAAGGGAGTGGAGTCAGTTATACTATTAAAGGTAACGAAGTTATTTTAAAAGTTGAAGGCGAATCTACTCAACAAGCGGCCAAACACAAGATTATTGGTGTAGTGACCGAGTCGGCCACCGGAGATCCCATTCCTGGGGCATCTGTTATGATTAAAGGAACAAAAACCGGTACGACTACCGATGTAGATGGTAAGTTCGAGGTTATGGCGACTTCCAGTGATGTTCTGGTTATCTCTTTTATCGGATATTCTTCTAAGGAGATCAAAGTAGGAAACCAGAAAGTACTGAGTGTTACTTTATCTGACGATGCAGAACAGCTGGATGAAGTAGTCGTAACGGCCTTCGGAACAGGACAGAAGAAAGAAACAGTAACAGGTTCTATCCAGTCTGTACGTCCGGCAGATTTGAAAGTACCGACTGCTAATCTTTCTACGGCTTTTGCCGGTCGCCTTTCCGGTGTGATCTCTTATCAACGTAGTGGTGAGCCTGGAAATAACGGTGCGGATTTCTTTATCCGTGGTGTTGCTACCATGAACAGTGCTACTCCGCTTATTGTACTTGACGGAGTTGAAATCTCAAAAGCGGATTTGAATGCACTTGATCCGGAAGTCATTGAAAGTTTTTCTGTACTGAAAGATGCAACTGCTTCCGCCATGTACGGTACACGCGGTGCGAATGGTGTACTTATCATTAAAACCAAGTCGGGTTCCGACCTTGAAAAACCGATTATCGGTGTGCGTGTAGAGGCTTACGTCAATACCCCCATTAAGCGCCCGAAAACGGTGGACGGAGTGACGTTTATGAGAATGTATAATGAAGCCGTTACTAATCAAGGTACCGGAGATGCACTGTATTCAGATGATAAAATCTATGGTACGGCGAATAACTTGAATCCATACATTTACCCGAATGTGGATTGGTACGACGAAGTATTCAAGAACGCGACCTTCAATCAGAAAGCTAACTTCAATGTTCGCGGAGGTACTTCCAAGATTACTTACTTTATGAATGTGAATGTCAATCATGAAACAGGTATGCTGAAAGACCGTTCCAGCAACTTCTTTTCTTATAAGAATAATATCGACTATATGAAATATGCATTTCAGAATAATGTGGACTTCCATATGTCGAAGACTTCTACTTTGTCTTTACACTTGAATGTACAGTTGAACAATATGCATGGTCCGTTGACAACTTCAGAAGGAGCCGGTGTAGATAATATTTTTGGGGCTATCATGGGAACTAACCCGGTCGATTTTCCTGTAATGTATCCGCAAGAAGATGAGAAATGGTATCGTTGGGGTAGTATTGTGGCAGGTAACTATAATCCTGTAAACCCTGTTGCTGTGTCCAGTATGGGGTATAAGGATACGTTCGAGAGTACGGTTGTTGCCAATCTGGACTTTGATCAGAAACTTGATTTTATTACCAAAGGATTGAGCTTCAAAGCATTGATTTCATTTAAGAACTGGAGTTATAATTCCAAATATCGTTTACAGGGTTATAATACTTACCAGTTGACTGACTATACCAAGAATGAAGATGGAACATATAATTATACAGTAAATTCAATAGGGGATGCAACCAATCATACGTTAGATTCTTTCTTTGGTACTGACGGTGACAGACGCTTTTACATTCAAGGTTACTTTAATTATGACCGTGCTTTTGGCGATCATCATGTAGGTGGTATGTTGTTGTATAACCAGGATGAATATAACTCAAATTTTAATTCCAGTTTATTGAACTCTTTGCCCAAACGTAGAATGGGTATTGCCGTTCGTGCTGCTTATGATTATGCCAATCGCTATTTATTTGAGTTCAATGCTGGTTATAATGGATCTGAGAACTTCGCAAAAGGACATCGTTTCGGATTCTTCCCCTCTGTGTCAGTGGGTTGGAATATCAGTCAGGAGAAATTCTGGGAACCAATTAGAAATATAGTATCTAATTTCAAAATTCGCGGTTCTTATGGTTTGGTGGGTAACGACCAAGTACCTTATACTCGTTTCTTGTATATGGGAATCACTACATTGAATGATTCTCCCAGCTATCAGACTGGTTATGGCAGCCATAAAGAGTCACATAATGGCCCTACATTCTCAAGATTTGAAAATGAAGATATGACATGGGAGGTAGGTCATAAGCTGAATGTGGGAGCAGACATTCAATTATTTAACTCTCTCAATTTGACAGTTGACGCATTCCGTGAGATCAGAAGTAATATCCTTACTACAAAAGGTTCTATTCCTAATTATCTGGGAGCAGCCAAGACAGTAATCTATGGAAACTTTGCCAAGGTAAAGAACTGGGGAGTTGATCTGGCGGTTGATTATGGTAAACAGATCAATAGAGATCTATCAATTCAGTTTAAAGGAACGTTTACGTTTGCCAGAAATCGTGTAATGGAAACTGATGAGGCCGCTGATATACGTCCGGCTCTGTCCGCAGTAGGAAAACCCTTGAATACACTATGGGGATATGTAGCTGACGGACTATATATTGACGAAGCTGATATAGCGAATAATCCTACCTCTACATTAGGTAATATAACAATAGCGGCAGGTGATGTGAAATATGTAGACCAACCAGATGTAAATGGTAATTATGACGGACAGATAGACTCCGATGACAGAGTCGCCATTGGTCATCCTACTATTCCTGAAATTATCTATGGTTTCGGTCCGTCTATTACTTGGAAGAAATGGGACTTCTCCGTATTCTTCCAGGGACAGGCTAACGTCTCATTGATGATGAGTGGTTTTGAGCCTTTTGGTACTCAAAGTAAAAACAATGTGTTGGAGTGGATTGCAGAGGATTATTGGAGCAAAGAAAATCAGAATCCGAATGCTAAATATCCCCGTTTGACTAAGTACAACAACAATAATAATATGCAATCTTCTACTTATTGGTTGAGAAATGCCGCTTTCCTGAAATTAAAGAATGCAGAAGTTGGTTATAACTTTAAATGGGGAAGAGTTTATATGAGTGGAACCAATCTGCTGACATTCTCTCCGTTTAAATTGTGGGATCCTGAAATGGGTGGAGGAAAAGGTATGGCTTATCCTACTCAGAGAACTTTCAACTTAGGTGTTCAAATTACATTCAAATAAACATATAATAACCAGTGATTATGAAAAAAATATATAGAATTTTATTCTTGCTAGTTGCATTAATTGGATATAGTTCTTGTAACTATCTGGACATTGTTCCGGATGAAACAACTACTGACGAGGATACTTATGCTGATAAAGATGCAGTGAGAGATTATCTTTATTCTTGTTATGCCTATTTGCCGCAGTGTAACATATCGAGTGGTAGCTTGGACCAGATGACAGGTGATGAGGTGATTACTGCATTCGAGCATGAAACGTTTGCCGGTTTCCCTAAAGGAAACTATTCTGCGGCAACTCCTGTAATTTCTTATTGGGACACTTTCTTCCAGGGTATCCGCCAATGTTATATGTTGCTTGAAAGGATTGACAAGGTAGCTGATTTGAGAAACGATTTGAAAGTGGATTATAAGGCACAGACTAAATTTCTGATAGCTTATTATCATTATTTGATGGCCCGTTGTTATGGTCCTACTTTGCTGATAAAAGAAACACCTTCTATCACGACTCCGGTGGAAGAATATTTGGGAAGAACACCTTATGATGAATGTGTGGAATGGATATGTAATTTGTTTGACGAAGCTGCCAATGATTTGCCGGCTGTTCGTTCTACGGCTTCCGAGTTCGGACTTGCCACTAGTATCGCTGCTAAATCATTAAAGGCAAAGATGCGACTTTATGCAGCTTCGCCGCTATTCAATGGTAATTCAAAATTTTATAGCAACTTTGTAGATAAGGATGGTGTGCAGTTGATGCCGCTTACTTATGACGCTAATAAGTGGGTACTTGCAAGAGATGCCTGTAAAGAGGCTATTGAACTTGCCGTACTGAACGGACATGATTTATATAAAAAGAAAGATTACCGGCTGGATGAGTCAGAAGCTAATCCATACCCCGAAGAAGGAGCTGTCAGATGTTTGCGTACAGGTATGGTGGATTGGGAATCACGTAACGTAGAAGTTTTGTTTGCCGAAACTCGGAATGAAGGTAGCTATGGCGTACAAAATAAATCATTGCCGTTTGTGAAAGACGGTTGGGCATGGAATGGTGTTTGTCCTACTTGGGCTATGTTGAATCGCTTTTATACAAAGAATGGTTTGCCTTGGGATGAAGATCCGGAATTTGCATCGAAAGTGAAAACCGAAGTGGTTAGTGTAGATGCTGCTCATGCTACTCAAGCTGCACAGGGTCAGAAAACAATTCTCTTTAATTTAGACCGTGAGCCTCGTTATTATGCTTGGATAGCTTTTCAGGGTGGTTACTTTGAGGTATTGAACAATGCTACAAATCCGGCTTATAGCGATGGTTATGTAGATGGTGGACGCTTGGTATGTAGTTTCCTTTTGGGAGGTAATTGTAGTATTGGTACAGCTAACGTGCAGCGTGATGGTAACTATAGTCCTGGTGGATATTTGAATAAAAAAGGAGTGGATCCCAATACTACCGTGGGGACGAGCAGTACGACTTTGAACCAATATCCTTGGCCGGTTATTAGATTAGCAGATTTATATTTGGCTTATGCAGAAGCTTGCATTGAAATTGGAACATCAGATGATTTGACGAATGCTAAGACATATATCAATTATATCAGAGAACGTGCAGGAATTCCGACATTAGAAACTTCATGGAATGGAATAGCTACGCTGAACCAATCTAAACTTCGGGAAATTGTCCGTCAGGAAAGAATGATTGAATTGTATCTGGAGAATCAAAATTTCTGGGATATGCGTCGTTGGCTTCTGGCTGAGGAATATTTCGGAGTAAAAGCGAAAGGTATGAATATTAAAGCGTCAACAATTGATGATTTTGCCAAACTGACAGAAATCAGTTTTGAGCGTAAGTTTAAATCTCCTACTCAGTATTTGTTGCCAATTCCTTCTACTGATATAAACAGAGACCCACAATTGGTGAATAATCCGGGGTATTAATCAATAAAATGTCTATTAATATGAAAAAAATATTATCTTATATTATAATGGGAATCTTGGGAGTGACGGTTTTTACTGCTTGCTCTGATGATGAATCTTATCCGACTCCGACAGCTTTGGATCCGAGTACACTCTCTTATGAGGCGAAAGCAGGAGCTGTAAAACTGAAATGGAAGATTCCGGAGAATGCTAATTATAAGTATATCAAAGTTACTTATACATTGCCGGAAAGTGGTAAGGAGTGTTTACGTCTGGCTAGTGTATATAGTGATACGATATTGGTGGATAATTTATTGAAAAGATATGGAGATATTGTGTTTACGTTACAGCCATGCAGTGCTGATGGTAATGGCGGAGAAATTTGCTCTATTACTGCACAGGCAGCGGCAGCAAATAAGCAGACTGTAACTATTTCTAAAGACTTTAAAATAACGGGAGAAGGAGATGCATGGACCGATGCTCAGGAAACATCAGAAGGGCCGTTGAAGAATCTGTTTGACGGTAGTACTGCTTCTGATAATTACTTCCATATGTCTTGGAGTGCTTCGACTCCTTTTCCGCATTATATCGTAGTAGATTTAAAAGAAGAAACAAACTTTTTTAGTTTCACTTATACTGCTAGAGATAACGCAAACTGTGATAATCCGAAAGAAATGGATATTTTGGTAAGTAAGGAACTGGTGGGATCGAAGCCTGATTATGTAAATGAAACGGGAACGACTAAGTTGGCTTCTCTTTCAGAACTTCCGGGAACTCGGAAAGCCTCATATATGTCGGACAGAATTTCTTCGGATGAAACATTTCGATATGTCTGGTTTAAAGTATTGTCTGCAACTTCCGGAAGTAACTGGATTGCTCTGTCGGAACTGGCATTGAAACAAGTGACAACGACAATCTATGATCCCGAAACCGGAGAGACAGTGGTAGTGGAGGATTAATGTCTCTTGAAATAAGTGACGTTCTCTGACAGAGAATTGATAGCGGAGATACAAATGATTGCTAGGATATATTTGTATCTCCGTTCTTTTTCCCCTTTTATAAATTAAATTGAAAACTATGAGAAGAATATATTTATTACTGCTTTTCTTGATTCCCTTGAGTCTGCTGGCGGCTTGTTCCAGCGACGATGAAATAGCAATTGCTACATTGGAAATCAGTAAAACAACAGTTGACTTCAAAAGTGAAGCAAGCGAACAAAGTCTGACGATTACTACAAATGCTGTTGCGTGGACTGCCCAATCGGATAAAAGTTGGTGCCGCCCTTCGATTGTAGGAAAACTGCTGAAAATATCCGTAGATCAAAGTGACGAAAGATTGGTACGTGAAGCTACCGTATCGGTTACGGCAGATGGGTTATCGAAAACGATCAGAGTCCGTCAGCTAGGTTATGAAGCGGCTATCTTGATTGATCAGCAAGCGTTTGAAGTACCGGCGGTGGGTGCGCAAATCAAATTTGCCGTGACTACCAATGTTGAGGTAGAACCGGTTCTGTCCGACTGGATTGTCGAAGCTCCTAAAACTCGTTCTGCCGAAATGGTGACAACGGACTACTGCTACTCGGTACGTGCCAGTATATTGGACAACAAAAGACAAGGTACTATCGTATTTACAGAGAAACTGCCGGAAGATGCAACGGAAAACGATGTACCGGTTTCTGCCACCGTGTCTGTCACCCAACATGGACTCAATGAATATAATGCCGACACGGGGGAAGATATCAAAGGCGATATTAAATTGAAAGTAAAGGATGGGACCGCTTCTTCTTTCCAAGATGGTGGAGAAATTGAAAAATCATTTGACGGAGACTACTCTACCATTTATCATTCCAGTTGGAATAACTCCGGCAGCAATTACTTCCCCATTACACTGACTTATAATTTGGAAGAAGTGTCCGATGTCGATTATCTGGTTTATTATCCTCGCACGGACGGTGCCAACGGAAAGTTTAAGGAAGTGGAAATTCAATATTCCGAAGATGGGAGTGCTTTCACTCCTTTGGCTGATAAAGATTTCTTAGGTTCCGCTTCTGCTACTAAAGTATTATTCGATGCTCCCGTTCGTGCTAAATCCTTCCGCTTTATCGTAAAAACTGGTGCAGGAGATGGACAAGGGTTTGCTTCTTGTGCTGAAATGGAATTTTATGCAAAGAATCCCGAAGCCTTTGATTATTCAACTCTTTTTGCAGACGAGACGTGTAGTGAGCTAAAAGCGGGAATTACTGAGGCTGACATTGAGAAGTGCGAGTTCCCGTTCTTTAAGAATCTGGCTTATTACATGATTAAAGGTAAATATGAGCCGGAGTTCCGTGTGGGTGAATTTAAAGCATACCCGAATCCTGATATTCAATCGGGGACTCATAAAACGAATCCGTATAGTCTTTTAGACAATCCGACCGGTATTTCGGTGAAGGCTAATGAAAACCTGATTGTACTTGTGGGCGATACGCACGGTTATGACATCAGTTTGAAGGTACAGAATCTGGATGCTCCGGAAAGTGACGGCTTCGGAGGAGTGACCTATCCGTTGAGTCGGGGAACGAACAAGTTGACAATCAGTGAGAAAGGATTGGTTTACGTGATGTACCATACCCGGACGTTGGATGATGCGGCTGCGTTGCCGGTGAAGATTCATTTTGCATCGGGAACAGTAAACGGTTATTTTGACTCGCAGAAACATGAGGGACGTTGGAATGAACTGTTGGGAAAAGCTACGGATAAGTATTTTGACGTAGTAGGGAAGTATGCACACATGACTTTCGAAACGAATGACTATCGTAAATATGCTGCTAATAACGGAAACGAACTGATTGATTTGTATGACCAGATTGCGTTGAACGAAATGCAGTTGTTGGGACTGGAGAAATATGACAAGATGTTCAGAAACCGTATGTACTTGAATGTCATGTATCAATCATATATGTATGCCACTTCCTATCATACCGCTTATAATCAAACGACGATGAGTGATATCTGTAATCCTTCCAAACTTAAGACAAGCGCTTGCTGGGGACCGGCACACGAAATAGGTCACTGTAACCAGACTCGTTTGGGAGTGATGTGGATCGGAATGACGGAAGTGACAAATAACATTATGTCCGAGTATATCCAGACAACAATTTTTGGTCAGGGCTCGCGTATACAAACTGAAGACATGGGGGATGTTTACCGTAATCGATACTCAAAAGCCTGGAATGGAATAATCGTTGCGGGTAGTTCTCATGCTGATTTTTCAAATATAGGTGACGATGCGAATGATGTCTTCTGCAAACTGGTTCCTTTCTGGCAACTGGAACTTTACTTCGGAAAAGTGCTGGGACGGACTCCTTTGCAACAGTCGGACAAAGGCGGATTCTATCCGGATGTTTATGAGTATGCCCGTAATAAAGATTATACAGGCATGACGGACGGAGACATACAATTGGATTTTGTCTATAATTGCTGCCTGTCGGCAAAGATGAATCTGCTTGATTTCTTTGAAAAGTGGGGATTCCTTACTCCTGTCAATAAAAAAATTGAGGACTATGACACCAGGACTCTTACCGTAACGCCGGATATGGTAGATGCGTTAAGGCATAAAGTAAATGGCTTGGGATATTCCAAACCCGATGTAGCCTTGGAGTACATATCGGACAATTCGTTTGAACTATATAAAAGTAGGGCGTCGGTAGTGGCAGGTTCGCACGCAACACACACTGCCAAAAGCTTCACAGAAGGGAAGACGGAGGCTATTGGTGAAGCGATAACTATCCAAGGATGGAAAAATGTAGTGGCTTATGAAGTAAAGGATGCAGATGGAAAGTTGATTTTTGTTTGCAGTGGTGAAACCACTCCATCTTCTACACATACGTTTATTTTGCCTCTCAGCTGGAAAGAAGGGTTTAAATTGTATGCTGTGTCGGCAACAGGAGATCGTACGGAAGTGACGATGAATTAAAAAAGTTTTCAATAGTGCAGGGTGCGGGATGATGAAAGAATATTCTGGTTAACAGATTCTTCCGTTATTCCGCATTCTTTCTTTCGGAAGTAAAATCTTTAGATATTTGAATAAAAAGACCTGTTTTTGCATGATTTTTTCAAATAATATAGAAGTTTATCTATTTTTCTTTTATATTTGTATAGTTTTTGTACAATATGGATGAAACAGAGATATTAACCGAGGTAAAGGCTGGAAATACAATTGCATTTGAGCGTCTATATGACTGTTATTGGCTGAAAGTCTATAACTTTGCGCAGCTTTATATAACTTCGTCTTTCGAGGTTTCTGAAGTGGTACAAGATGTTTTTGTTAAAGTTTGGGAATCAAGGGAAATGTTTGATGAAACCAAGAACTTTGACGGTTTCCTCTTTATTATTACCCGTAACATTATCTTTAATTATTCGCGTCGGCATTTTTATGAGTTGAATTTTAAAATGACAGCCCTGCGAGGTCTTGAAAATTCATACGATATAGAAGATGAGTTGGATGCGGCCGATTTAAAAAGCTATATTGATAAGTTGATTGAACAGCTTCCTCCTCAACGGCGGCGGATCTTCAAAATGAGCCGGGAACAACATTTGACTAATAAAGAAATAGCGGAACGATGTGCAGTTTCCGAGAAAGCGATAGAGCGGCAGATAACTATGGCGTTGAAATTCCTTAGAGATAATCTTCCGATGTTTATAGTATTTATGGGGTAGATGAAGTGTTACACGATTATGTTCTTGAGGGCCATCGGTAGTCTCAACTTCTAATTTTTAGATGACTCCAGAAAAAAGTTTTTATCAATTTTACCTTCATACTCTCATTAATAGTCTACATCCCTTTATTCATCAGGGTTGCAGCTATGAGAGTTGCTACAAGGAACAGCCTGAGAGTAAAAAGTTACCCTCATAAATCTCTTTATATACAGCTTATCCGGCAACATAATACAGCCGGTAAACACTGATATATCTTATGAAACGCTATAAGGTCTATCATAATAACGATATAGATTACTTATGTTTGTCTTCTTTGTCCTTCAACAGCTAACCAATGTTAGCCTCTCCGTTTACCGGGATTAGCTGATAAGCTAACGAAGGTTGACAAACAAGCTAATGAAGGTAAACCTCTCTGCTTCCTTATAGCTTCATGTTTTAATCCCGTATGCTTTTAGTAACAAATGTATAGGGAATTCTCCAGAGAATACGGTCTGAAGGTAACTGTTTACCCTCAGGCTACTTCTTGTAGTTACCCTCATAGCTGCAACCCTGATGAATAAAGGAATGTAGACTATTAGTGAGGGCATGAGAGTTAAATCGATAAAAACTGGTTCTTCTTCAAATTTGGTGGTAAACTTAATTAGGGAAATAATAATTTGATAATCGATAGTATTCTCCATTCTCCTCCTTCGGGAAGGAGGAGTCCCCGTAGGGGGAGGTGGTAGGTGAATGCGTAAGTCTGTTA
>NZ_MNQN01000103.1:0-82250 GCF_001915455.1 Bacteroides sp. 43_46
CGGATAAATCCGTACTTGTGTCATTTACTAACTCGTTATCAATCAACTATTTTTCCTAATCACAAAAGTTGTGTCCGAAAAAAGGGTGTGCCAATAATGTTACACAATTATCAATTTTTACCCCCCCCACACACTGAATATAGCAATCCGAATTAAGAGACACATCATACCCTAATTCTAACCTTTTAATATTACCAATAGTAGGTATTCCATTAATTTGTAAAGATCTCCCCCATAGTATTGGGCGAAATAGTTTGTAGGATTCACGCCTTAATTTATTTAGAATTCTTAAAAACATAATTATAGTCAAGTTAGAGATTATTATATAATCAACCAAGATTTTTCTAGGAAATACTCGTTTGAATATTCACCTTTTGGAGCGACAACAATGCTTCCATTTTTGTCTTTTCGTAACCAATTACCCCACCAACTAAATGTACTTGGAGACATAATGCCATGCTCACAAAATGAAATAGAAAACAAATCAACTAACGCAGCATCAGAACCTGTATTCTCGACAAACAACGAATTGTCTAATTTATTACTAAAAGTGTCTTTACACCAAGTAATATCGTCAGAAAAGAAACAAAAAAGAGGATTCTTTACTTTTTCTTTAATGATTTTGATAGCACTTAAATAATAATCAACATCACCAATTACGTTACCTCCTTTAAGAGAATTTCGATTTATGTTATTGAGATAATCACCTCGTCTAATATGAACAGCGACTGTATTTGAAGAGTCTATTGACTTTCTCCAATCAAATACTTTTTTTAAAATAATATCAGACGGAGAAAATATTTCTAATAATTCTTCTCGAAAAGGTTTAAAATATTTCGAAGTCTGCCAATATCCATCATAGAAATTAGTACTGTCTATAAAATAAGGTATAATACTGTAATATCTATGTAATTTTTCCATGAATAAAAAATTTTTATTTATCAAAGGAAGATTAACTCCTGTATTATATCTTATTACATGACTAATATATTTATTTTCAAATGGTTTAACCCAAATAGGCCTATTGATAATTTCCAATTTAATATTAGGAAAATCACTTACATCAATTATATGCCTTCTAGTAACATATTTAGGTTGATTTAAAAAGAAATCAACATCAAAAAAAAGTTTATCACCTTTTTCCTTAGAAAGTGCATAACCAAATGCATATTGAAACATCTGGTTACAAAGTCCACCCCATAACTTAACTATAATCATTTTTTTATACGAAATGTAGAAATTAACAAACTATGATCAGAAAAATTTTCTTTTTGAACTTCAGAATATAAACATTTAAAATGATCTGAATATAAAATATGATCTAAGCGAAATTTAAGTAAATTAAAATCACTATATGTAATTCCAAAACCAAATCCTCCGAACCACCATGAGTCACGAAGATTTTTATTTTCTAAAGTAGACAAACAATTGCTACCGCATACATCATTAAAGTCTCCACCTACTATAAATGGAACATCTGAATTTATTGCCTTGGATATTAATAACGATTGGTTTGATCTAATTACTTTAGCTTGTTGTAACTTTGAGTAATATATTTTTGGCTTGATAAAAAAAACTAATTTAGTCTTAGAAGCTTGTAGAAGTTGTCCAATATTATTTGACTCTAAGTGACAATTAACAATACTGATTGGTAAACTATTATAATCAATACAGTAAAAATTTATAAGTTCATTCTTGCTAATATTAGACACAGACTTAATAGGATATTTACTAAAAATAGCATTCTGTCCATAACTTCTAGTTCCCACAGTGTAATGGAAATGGGGATATAGACATAAAAGACTATCTCTTAAAATAGCACATCTGTTAGTATCATATTCTTGGAAGAGAATAACATCAGAGTCTATCTTTTTTATCACTTCAAATAAAATATGAGGATTATATCTGCTAGTATCCAAATAAGCTCCCTGAGAGTGAATATTGTAACTAAGTATTCTGAATCTGTTGCCAGAATCACTTTGAGAATGAAAATTTATAGCATAAATTTTAAAATACCAATTAAATAGTAAAACTACTATCATTAATACAGACGCAACTTTCCATTTCTTTTTAAAACACAATATTACAATAACTATTATTGAGAGGCACAGCAATACTGGTAAACTCAGAAGAATAAAATATTGCATTACTAATTAACGTTTTCCATTCATAATACTCCAGCATCTAGGGAAAATCGTTCAATAAATTGGGCAGATAAAACACAAACGATATAAGCTAAAATAACCACTGTGAAATATTTAACAATCTCGTAATTAAAGAGCATAGACAAAGTAGGGTCATAAACCATTCCTGTTAATGTAATTACTGGAGCATGCATACAATATACAAAAAAAGAATAATGCATGAATCTAATATCTGGTATGTTATTTTTAATGATAAACCGAATGACAACACAACAAATGCAGAGAAAAATTATTGCAAGAAATTGGAATGATGAATGATTAAATCTTTTTGCAATACATATTATCATGTTTTTGTTTAGCATAGCTCCTAATAAATATAAAGGCATTCAATAAAGAAAACTTCTTTGACTGACAATATTTAAAGATGTTAAGCATATTAATACTATAAAGATATCGCTCGATAGATACTTAAACCGTAAGAAAATGGGAAAAAGCTACCATTATAACGAACTATACTAATAAATCCATGATGAAAAACTATCAGTAACGATAGTAGAAAATTAATTTGAGGCAATATTGCCAAAAAACGCTTTTCAGAAATGTCTAACATATTATTTATTTCTTTTACCTACTAACTGCGGTAGAAATTTATTAAAAACTAATGCAATACAAGAACAAACCAGAATACTATAAATCAACTTGATAATAACTAAAATCCATGTCTCTGGAGTAATAAATCCCAACTTAGATAATATAATATCGAAAGGTCTGAGTGTATCATAGTGAAAAACATAAAACACAATTGTATTCTGTCCAATAAAACTGATAATAGAAGGGAAATGTATGATATGTTTAAATACGTGAAAGATTGCAAGATTACCAGTTATTATTAATGAAAAACACATCGGTATAGAAAAAAAGAAATTTTTATGAACATCCATTGGAATTATCCCATAACAAGAAATGGGGAGGGGTAAAATATTTAATATTGTCGTTAACATTATACTAATATAGAACAAAGTACAAACTGAAGAGGTTTTTTTAATATCAACATTTTTAATATCAACATTTTTAATTAAAAGCCCTATTAATAAGAATAACTGGCATATAAATGCTGTACTTATATTAAGATTGTCAAAAAAAGAGTAGTCCTTAAGAATAAAGCCTATCATTAAAAGAATAATAGAATATATAGAAATAAGTTTTAAACTTTTCTTTGATAACTTCAGATTGTAAAAAAATAAAATCTCGGCTATAATGCAACAAGGGAAATACCATAAATTTGAGCCTGTAAAAAGATTTGATGAATATTCTAAAAAATATTCAAACGACCTATTGATTAAAGCATTAATAGATCCTTTTAAAAAGGCCAAACAAAGCCAAGGAAAAACAAGATATTTAAATAATTTAGTATAGAATAATTTCTGATTCCCTTCACAATCATTAAATACATATCCTGTTATCGAAAAAAACAAAGGAATCATTATTGGTGCTGTAATTAAACTGAACAACCATTGTGAATTGATTCCATTGCTAATATGCCAAGTCATTACAATCAACATAGCTAAAGCTCTAAGACCGTCTATCCATTCTTTTCGAGAGTTCATTATTTTAAAGTATTAAGTCGATTAAAATTTGGATATAAGAATTTTACTAACACCAAAGGCCAGAAGTTCAAAGCGAGTACGGTTTCCATATTAACGAATGACAACATTAGAATATTGGCAAAAAAGAACACATAGGTAGATTCTGCTCTTTTAGATTTCAAAATTACCATTTTTTCAAAGATATGTTGAGCATAATAACCATATAAAAAAGAAAGTAAAACAATACCAATAATACCACCATCACAATAAAATTGGAAAAAACAAGTGGCAAATGAATTATAATTCTTTTCGGGAGATATACGAAGAAGATGTGAATGTAAAAACTCTAAGTAGGTATTAGCATCATTCAACACGCTAGGAGAATCCATACCTAAAAATTTAAGTATGCCAAAAAATGGTGCGAAAAAACCTCTTAAAGCACTGAAACCAAAAGTGTAATCATCTATTCCGGCCCTATGAATGCTACTACCAAAAAACTGAACACTTGCTCCGTAATATTGAGTAAGAGTTTGGAGGAAACTTGAATTATCTTGTCCATCAGCTGCAATACTACGCTGACTTGACACAAAAATAAATAAGGAAATAAACAATGGTACTAAAAGTAAAGCATATTTTCTAGATTTATGGAATTTTATAAGTAAATCAGATGAAAAATACCTAAAATCCTTTCTATGCATATAGACACATAGAATAATCATTAGTACAAATACAGTTAAATATGTACGTCTTGCATCAAGAGCAACACACAAAAGAGCTAAAGAAATAGCAACAATAAGATATTTATTTTTATAAGTACTAAAAAATTCAACAAGAGAAACTGGAACTAACAAATATAATAACGGATATCCAATATAGCTTTCTAACAATAATTGAGAACTATTTTTAGTTAACTCATTTGTTGCACCATCAGTTGCAGCTGCTGCAACTACATATACATCACCAATAGTACCCCCTGACAAAACAAACATCAATATATTGATAATACTTACTGAAAGTACAGAAAGACATATAAAGAGCATACTCCAATATATCTTTGTTTTTAATAGATCACTAGTATTAATAGGCTTACCGGTACGATAAAAAGCAAATTTTGTAGAGTACTTTTTATTAGCTACTGTACCAAAAATAAATGATAAAACTCCTAGAGAAATTAGCAAATAAGCTTCTGTTGAAGCTTGGTACATACCATACCAACCCGATGTAGCAAAAATAAAAATTATAACGAATAAAAAAGTAAAAGATACAGCAGGACTAAAGAATGTTTTGTCCCTGCTATATAACGATAATCCTATAATTAGAAAAAAGAAAATACAGAAATAACTCATATATTCCTAAGAAAAGAAATTAATATACTTTTTAATAATGGTTTCTATACTATAACGACTAGATGTAAGTTCAACAATTTTGGATTCGTCAAATTTGGTCCCGAGAAATTCATGTAAACCATTTTGGAAATCTTCTTTATTTGTAAAATCACATGCCAGCCCGTTTGAACCATTTATAATAATTTCATTTATTCCACCCTTACATGAATTAGAAAAAACAGGCTTTCCTAAAGAGTTTGCTTCTAAAACAATATTTGGAAAACCTTCATATCTTGAACTCAATAGAAGAGCATCAGCATATCTAATGTAAGAAGAAACATTCTTTCGATATCCAATAAACCTAACATAATCAGATAATCCTTTGCTAATTACCAATTGCTTCAAATCATTTTCTAGCTCACCAGAACCAAGAATCAATAGATTAAAATTTAGATTTGATTTCATCTCTGACATTCTTTCTATGATTATATCATATCCCTTTTGATAAGCTAATCTTCCTGCAGCAATAAAAGTATAAATATGTTTGTCTAATAATTCTTGAGGGCAATCTCCAACACTATTATTTACTGAATTAATGTCAACTGGATTATTAATCACCATCATCTTATCTTTGTCACATCTCCAATTTGTAGAAAGGTCGTCAAACATATCTTTTGATTGAGCTATGATATAATCATACTTACGATATGCAATACGGTTAATTATTGTTCTTAATCTAGATTCACTGGCATGAAATAATGACGGGATTATTGTATCTCTGAGTAATATCTTTATTCCAAATAAATGAAAAACAAAATTTATTAGACTTAACCATAATAATTGGTGAAAACCAAAAAGGCAAAAATCAGCTTTGCTATTTAATACATTATTAAGAATTTTATAAAACGATGACCATAACTTACCTTGAACTTCCAAGCAAGAAACCTCAACATCGTCATCCAACATGCTTTTAGAGTCCTCGGAAATATTTCTAAAGAACAGAAGTTTAACCCTTACCTTATTAGATTTGGTAAGGTTGTTTGCAAGATATGTAATAAAACGACTTGTACCATCTCTACCTAGAGTACTTGCAACAATCAATAATGTAACCATATATTGTTAAATGATTTCTTTGTTAATAATAAACCTCATCTTCCAAACCCTGTAAATTAGTTCTGAAGAATAAGATACTAATGAAATTGTAATGAAAGTCATAATTGTATTCATATTGCCAGTTAGAAAAGCAAGCAATAAACATATAACGTAGACTGATGTCGTAACTAAAATACTATAAAACATATATCGATTATAGCCAAATGCCACGAAAAGATTATTAGATATGACATAACTTACTGATAAAATTAAAGGACCAATTAGAAACAGACGTATCGGCAACAAATCACACTCTTCATGCAAGAAAAAAAGAATAATTTCATGTAAGAAAATATTTATAATGATAACAATTACACCTGTAAGTATAAAACTAAAAACAATAATTTTCTTAAATTGTATTATACTCCTATTTTTTGCAAGTCTTGGGAACATAACTGTACATATGAGCATATATGGTTTTGCCACGATACCATGAAGTTTTAAACCTAGATCATAAATAACAACATCTGACATGCCAACAAAAGTACCAACTAGTAAATAACTTAATTTGTCTTTTATTGCGCATATTATATCTGTTGCAAAAATTGAGGATGAGTCCTTAATATACAAAATTGAAGACTTAAGATTAGGACAGACTAATTTAATCTTCATTTTGAAGACAATTAGATAAAGTGAGATAAATCCGCCTACGAAATAACCAAAAGAATAGATTATGGGAACTAAAAAAGCATCTTCTTGCTTCTTGACAACAACAAAAATCAACATTACCATTACAACTTTTGTAGTTACATTAACAATAGTGATAATTTTCATCCTCTCCAATCCCTGAAAAAAAAACTGGGGAAACAATAAATCGTTCGTACAGAAGGCATATGTCAATATAAAAATCAAAAATTTACTTCTGTATGATGGAACAATATATGCAACAAAGGAATATATAAAAAAGAAAATTATGAAAATGACAAGTCTTACAAACAAAACATTACTCAAAATCTCTGATAACTTGGCTTTATTATCTCTATTAATAGAAACGTGTTTTGCACAAACAAAATTTGAACCAAAATCAATAAAGAGAGAAGCATAACTAGCCAACATCTGGGCAGTTAATACAATACCATATATTTCCTTACCTAGAACATCTACCAAATAAGGATATGTAATTAAAGGATATAATAATAGAAATACTTGTAAAAATGCAAGATATGAAAAATTCTCTATTAATACCTTGTGAGACTTACTTCTTTTTACTATATTTTTTAACCTACTCATGATTATCTTCCAGAAAAAATGCTTCTTAATAATTCATTCCTATGAATAACATAGCTTAAAAAAACTCCTCCTATAATTATAATTGTAATTGTCAAAAGATAAGTAAGCAACTCACAACCTAGTAAAGAAGAGAATATATTGATAAACAATTGAGGCAAAAGCAATGTCAATAAACCATGATATGCATAAATTATAAAACTAGAATCGCTTAATAAATCAGGAACTAATTTACCTTTATATTTAGAAGCAAGATAATATGAAATACCAATTACCGAAGATATTTTAAATATAGATAAATACTTATATAAATGAATATGTAACAATTGAAAACAATAATGATCACAAATAATAGATGTAATACATACAAGCAAAGAAAGAAATAAAATCCTTTTACATATTTGCATAAAATTAATTCTTTCTATAGCGAAATATACACCTAAATCAAACCAAAATAAAGACTCAATAACAGGACTTTGAAAGTAATAATTTAGACAGAAAAGAATAGCTGGCAAGAAAATTTTGAGTCTCTTTATTCCATAATAAAATAATGGGGTTGATACAACCATAACTATTAAATTTCTAATAAACCATAATGGGCCATCAATTGGTTTAATAAAAACTTCATACACAAATGAGAACCAAGAAAAATCATTATCGAAGAGTTTAGATTCGTCTCTTAATACAATATTGTCAGGCCCTATTAATATATATAAAAGAAAGTATAATAAACACCAACACAAATAAGGAATAAATAGCGATTTGACTCTAGTAACAAGCTTATTCTTATATACCGACAATGTAAATTCCTTAATATTGTAGAAAAATAAAAAGCCACTAATAATAAAAAAAATAGGAACAGCCGAATACGCTAAATAGCGAGAAAAAAACCAGGATATACTTGTATAAATTGGTGCATTTTGCTCGATATCTAAAATTCCTAACCTATAAATTGGTTTTGCTAATAAATCAGAATGTAGTATTACAACTAATACACATAGTGGGAAGCGAATAAAAGATATTGTTCTGGACAACAGTTTATTCTCTTCTTCATTATATAAATATATACTATCTTTCATTACAAGAATTACAAACAATTAAAAAGTATCCTGTATCTAATACACAAATCTTTAACAAAATTTCCTGTACAATATGAAGGAGAGAAGAAAAGGAAAAGACGAGAAATAATATTCGTTCTATAATTTGCGATATTTCTAGCAATTTTATATTTATCTGATAAAGTATTTTCAAAAGATACTTGTAAAAGTTGAATTGCTAAAAATTCAAAATCATGACCTAAATTGCCCTTAAAAGGTCGGTATAATCTTGATCTCAATAAGCCTAAACCTGTAGTTTTATGACCACTGAGATTTGAGTTGTGCTGACGATATTGTATATGAGCTGAACTATCGTAAAAAACATTCCCCATAAAAGAACAAATAATATAAATCCAATTATCATGAAAACTTTTATTGTTGACCTTACAATAAATTGAAAGTGCACTCTGATTAAAAACACATGTACACCCATAAGTGAATATTTGAACTAGTGATAGTTTATTATCAATATCCACTTCTTTCTCATTATAAAAATCTCTAATATAACTTAGAGTATCGTCAACCATTCTTAAATTTGAAAAATACAAATTAGGTACTAAGTGATCAAACTTTTCTAAAGATTGTATTGCAATAGACAATTTATCGTTATCCCAAACATCATCCTGATCGCAAAATGCATAATAATCTGTTAAATCCTGTTGTAATGAATATTGGCACAACTTGTTAAAACTTTCTTCTGCTCCACAATTATCTTCAAAAAGCAATTGAATATTAGAATATGTTTGTGCATAATTTCTTAAGATTTGACGCGTACCATCACTTGACCCATCATCTCTCACTATAATTTTCATATCAACACCTACCTGTGATATCAGACTATCTAACTGTTTACTTAGATATTTCTGACCATTATAGGTTGAAACAAGTACTGTAACTGTTTTCATTTCGATTATTATTCAAAATGGACGAGTTTCTACTCCAAGAGCAATTAATTGATTTATTACTCTTGAATGTGTGGAAAAGAGTAGAAAACTCGTAAGCACTCACTGTATAGCTATAATACCTTTGACGGTATTGTAACCCATATTGAGTTATATTTTTGATTAATAATTAAGTTATTTGATAATATTCATTGGCAGAAGTGCTATGTAATCGGTTTCGCCGGATATTAATTTTCGTAAAACATCCGCAATATATTTAACACGACGAAGCCCGTTTATCTTACAATAATTCACGATTGAAATACCATTCTTAGCTCCAACTCTTTGATACCGTTCAAAGAGATCCTTAAAATCCATACTACTTGCCATATTCCTTTTTTTAAAATTGTGGAACAAAGGTAAAGAGACAAGATGAGGAAAACTAAAAAGGTATTGAGTGCTTACATAGCAGTGTCGCTATGCTCAGCCCCACATAGCCCGTACCGGCTACGGCGACCTTAATGTTTTTAAAATCACGCATATTTTGTTTGATTTAATTATTTTTTACCTCCATGCTTCTCTCCATATCCGTAACCATAACCGTAACGTTTTCCATAACCATAATACTTGCCATATTTTCCATAGCCATAGTAATAACCATACTTCCTACTGTTCAGATCCAAACCATTGACAGCAATACAGAGATTAGGCAATTTGTTATTTTCAGCCAATTCATTAATCAAAGTAAACTCTGCCTTATGGGTATAATCAGCACGACATACATATACGGATAAATCTGCGACACGTCCTATAAGTAAAGTATCGGTTACCATACCCACCGGCGCTGTATCCAATATCACATAATCAAAATTCGCCTTTAATGTTTCAATAGCTTTCTCTAACCCTCCACGAGCCAATAATTCTGTCGGATTAGGTGGAACTGTACCACCGGGAAGAATAAACAGATTCTTGTTTATATCAGAAGGCTGCACAAAATCCATTAAATTCGCAGTTGTGTTTGTCAGATATTGAGTAATACCATGTTCCTTTTTAGGTATATTGAAGACTTTATTCAACCCCGGTTTACGAATATCCAGTCCTACTATCACCACTTTCTTCCCTAATAAAGAAAGACTAATTGCTAAATTAGCAGATATGAAAGACTTACCTTCACCACTGATAGTAGAAGTTACCAGAATTACATTCTTACCATTCTCAAGCATAAACTGGAGATTAGTACGGACATTCCGGAAAGTCTCACTCATCAGATTATTCTGATTCTCAAATACCGCTATAGAACCAGTCTTTTCATCTGCTAACGGAATATCACCAACAACAGGAAGTGAAGTCAATTTCTCAACGTCAGCACGACCTTCAATCTTGAATTTTGTCAAACCTATCAGATAAATAACTCCTACCGGAAGTCCCACACCTAAGACTAAAGCAACCAAATAAACTATCGTCTTCTTGGGAGAAATCGGATTGTCATCTGCTAACGCTTCATCAATAATCTTCGCGTTATTGGCAGTAGCCGCCAAAGTGATGGCATTCTCCTCACGTTTTTGAAGCAACATCAGATACAACCCCGATTTAATCTCTTGCTGGCGGGCAATGCTCACAAATTGGCGTTCCTGAGTGGGCGCATCATTGATACGGCGGGAATAACGGCTTGCTTCACGAGCCAGATCTTCTTTGGTAATCTGCAATCCTTTCAATGTAGCATCTAAGGTAGCTTGCACATTGGTTCTCATTGCACGAATACTGGTATCCAGATTGATTATGGTCGGATTATTCTCCGTCGAAGTACGCAACAGACGTTTCCTTTCAACCAGCATTTGATTATAACGGTCTATCGCACCGGCTGATGCTGCATCCTGTAAGCCGATATTACTCGGTAATACTTCATATTCATTACCTTTCATATAGCGTTGCAAGTCCATCACCAGATTTATCTGAGTCTGATTTTCCACGCGTTTCTTTTCATATTCTGCATTGCCTGTCAAGGCTATCTGTGCTTCACTGCTCAAATCAGTAATCCCCGCACTACGTTTGAAGTTCTCCAAATCCTGTTCTGTACTGCCTAATTCTTTAGAAATAATACCAATACGTTCGTCAATAAATTCAGCAGTTTTCTGAGCCACCTCATTCTTGTCATTATTGGCATTGATATTATACATTTCAAGCAGTTTATTGATATAATCTCTACCACGCCGGGTATTTGTATTTTCCAATGAAATAACAACTACAGAAGTAGTCTTTGAAGTGGGGGCTATTGACAAAGAGTTAACATATCCTTTCGACACAGAAAAAGGCCTGTTAATGAAAGCTGTGATATGACGTTCTTTGGTTATATTTTCCGGACGAACTGCTGACAAGGTATCGTTATTTGCGAAAAAAGCAACCGTACCCTCATCTGTCGGAAATACAGCAGGCAATTTATCAAACTGTTTCCGGTACTCTTTTTCGCCTACTGTAATTTGTACCCCCAACGCACCCGTTGGTTGAAGAATCATATTTATTTCCATTCTACCCGGAAGTTTATCCGCTTCCTGATGAGTCAGACTCACTAAAACAGGAGATGTATGATAAAGCTCTTTGCTTGGAAATTCGTCTTCATCCATATAAGTCACGAACAGTCCCAGATTGTTTACCACCTCTCTGGCCAAAGACTTTGAACGAAGTACTTCGATTTCATTATCTACATTGTTAGATGAAGAGACGAAACCATCCAATCCCATCTTTTCTAATTCGGAAGACATATTTGCACCACCACCTTTCTTTTCGTCCTTAATAAGGACAGTGGCAGTAATATTATATATAGGTGTTGTCAGACGTAGGTATCCCCATGCACAAGCAATACAAATAATTATCGATACTACAAACCAAGGCCAATGAATCAGATAACGGAAAAGAAGTTCCTGAATATTAACCTGTTCTTCAGACTGTTCCCCTAATTTATCTTTTCTTTCATCAATCATACAATGCTATTATCTGAAAATTGTTACTAATAAACTTGCCAATGACACTAAAATAGAGGTAGCGGAGAGCCAGAGGCTTGTACTGCTACCAATATCCGAGTTGCGTGCTTTTGCCTTGTTCGGAGTCACATAAACGATATCGTTCTGCTGCAACCAATAATAGGGAGAAAGAATGGTCTCCGCACTGTTCAAATCCAGTGTTATAATTTCCTGTTTGCCATCAGCACTTTCACGAATCAGCTTTACATTGTCGCGAACTCCCCAAACCGTCATGTCACCCGCCATAGCAAGCGCTTCCAACAAATTCACTTTCTCGTTACTGATAGTAAAAGTTCCCGGACGGGCAACCTCACCCAATACGGAGATTTTATAGTTTACCATACGGACAGTGACTATCGGCGTTTCTTTGATATAAGGTTTCAGTTTCTCCACAATCAGTTGCTCCGCCTCTTTCTTGGTCAAGCCACCTACCCTCAACTCACCTAGTACCGGAAAATTTATTTTTCCATCGTTATCTACGAGATATTGCTGCAATATCGGTTGGGAGGTTGTACTGGTTATAGCTACATTATTTTGAGTAGCTACCGTGAGGTTAAACGGAACAGCCAATTCCGGGCTGGTACATGACACTACAATAGTAAGCAGATCTTTAGGCATTATCTTTGCATCATATAGATTTTCCTGTTGAGTGGTCTGTTCTACAACTTTTGCATCTTGTAAATAAGGAACTTTCTTATACGACTGGCAGGAAGCGAACAGCAATATCGCAACTAAACAGGGAAATCCCCCCCTCCCCTTTCTACTTACTCTACTTGCACAAATACAAAACAAATTATACATAAATTTCTCAAGTTTATTATTCTTTATCCAGTACCTCAAATTTCGAATTCTTCGATTTGAACTCCGGAACAACTTTTTTCATCAATCTGACCGTGTCCATAATCCGCACAGCACGGGACAACTTCTCAAACTCCGCATATATATCAAGAATATCAGCATATTCATACCGACGTACTTTAGCTATCATAATTTTTTTATTCTCGGTAGGAATCGTATTTTCTTTATCACTCAGCACTTCTTCATAGAGTTTCTCACCCGGTCGCAAGCCAGTAAATTCAATCTTTATATCTTCATCCGGGCGATAACCCGCCAATTCAATCATACGGGTAGCCAAGTCGACAATCTTAACGGCCTTGCCCATTTCAAAGACAAAGATTTCATTACCCTCTCCCATTGTAACAGCCTCCATAACCAAACGACAAGCTTCGGGAATCGTCATAAAAAAACGAATAATATCAGGGTGAGTCACTGTGACAGGACCACCGTTCTCAATCTGTTCCTTGAAGCGCGGGATTACAGAACCGTTACTGCCTAATACGTTTCCAAAACGTGTAGTAATGAATTTAGTATGTCCTTTTATCTTTCCCTCACGGATAGCACACCCCAAGCTCTGTACATAGATTTCCGCCAAACGTTTGGAACATCCCATCACATTAGTCGGGTTCACAGCTTTGTCGGTAGAAACCATTATCATTTTTTCTGCACCATACTCCACTGCCATATCGGCGACCTGACGCGAACCCGTGACATTGACAAGTACAGCTTCGCAAGGATTTTCTTCCATTAAAGGAACATGTTTATAAGCAGCGGCGTGGAAGACAATTTGAGGATGATAAAGTTCGAATACCATACGCACACGTTCTTTCACACGTACATCACCAATCACCGGAACAAAATCGATAGCAGGATAATTTTTCTCAAATTCCAAACGGACATTATGCAAAGGAGTCTCTGCAGAGTCAAACATGATGAGTTTTTGAATACCCATTTGCACCAATTGACGGCAAAGCTCGCTACCGATACTACCTGCAGCACCGGTCACTAATACAACTTTTCCTCTGAATTCTTCTGCGACCTGACTAAGGTTTATATTGATTTCAGCACGTCCCAATAAATCTTCAATTTTAATAGGACGTATCCACTGATGAAAGTTCCCGTCAGAATCCGCTTCACTGATAGTAGGAGCAATAAAAGTCTTGACAGCATTACTTTTACAATACTCTAAAAGGCGGTTCTCCTCCAGACGGGTATCTTCATAACAGGAAAACAGAATACCATGAATACCATGTTTTTTTATGACACGATTAAAGTCTTCTTCTGTTTCAAAATAATAGATAGGAAGGTCTGTCAGACGACGTCTACTGTTGTTTTTACCGTAAGTGTAGAAACCTGCAACTTTATAATGTGCACTGTCGCGGAGACGGAATTTTAAGGCCACACTCTTTTCGTCAATACCATAAATAAGAATGCGGGTATTCTTCTTATTCACCCAATCCAGCAACAGGTCATAGACAATTATCAGTGATACACGGAAGGCTGTCAGTGTCGCCAAAGTCAATAAACCATCAAACAAGAGATAAGATATCCTATAATTATCCGGCAATTCAGTCTCATAAATAACCCAATAAGAAATAGCCACCAGACAGGCTACCTTGAATAGGACGGCACACATGACACGCCAAAGTTCGCGTGCCTGTGAAAAACGAATTGTATTACGATAAGTGTGGAATATTAATGCCCCTGCAACACTTGACACTAAAGAGACGCAAATAAATTTGCAAAGCATCCAGTCACTTATCGGAACATGTGCCATATAGTGAATTACGGCATAAGCGACCAATGAACATAAAACAGACAGTGCCGTATCAATACCTAAAATAACCCAATAGCTGAAATAGTTTTTACGAGCATATTGTACTATGCCCTTCAATGTTTTTTCCATTGTAGTATAAATGAATAAAATAATGTATCAGAAATACAAGTACATATTCAAAATCTAACCGGTTCTACATACCCTACCGGCATATCAGCACAAGCACATCCTAACATATTAAGCCTAACAGCTATCTTGCTTTTGCCGTCTACTGTAACAAGTTCACCCACAAGTCCGGTTAAAGGACCTTTAATGACGCGAACTTTTTCACCACGCGCCAAGGGAGCACTGTTCATGGAAATGACATCTTTTGAATAATCAAGCATAAATCGGAAACGAGCCATCTGCTCATCAGGAATGATAGTCGGACTGCTCTCACCTCGCATTACCATATACCGACTTACTGTAGAAAAGGAAAGAACTTCTTTACGTTCTTTTGCATCAACGTGTACGAATACCATCATTGGAAGCAATACAGACTCGACCATCTTGCGTCGGTCACTCCATTGATGAAGTTCCTGCTGAACCGGAACGAAATTCTCAATCCCCATTTTATTTAAACGCTCGGCTACTTTCTTCTCGTGATGCATGCGAACCAAAGCGACATACCAACGTTTTGAGTATGCTACGCCTTCCCCTGTCCCATTACTAGGCCCAGCATTTGCTGATTTTTGTTTCGTTAAAATCATATTTTTTTACCCCATGTATATCTGTTACTTCTTAGGTAACAGGCAGTATATACACAAGACACACACAACAATGAAAAAGGGAAATTACACTGATATACAGGGTGTAAAAGAAGGGGGCCTGATATTCAACGAGAAGATTTCTTGATTTCGGGCAATAAAAAATCATTGAGCATGAAAAAAGAGATTTCATGTTCAAATACTTTTTTGCCCTATGTTTCAGATAAAACGAAAAAAAATGGGAAAATATTTGTTTACTATCTTAAAATATGTCTATCTTTGCGTCAAATTTAATTCTGTTACCTAAGAAGTAACAGATATACTTTAATTCTGATTATTAACTCATTACATCTTTTTATTTACCTACATAACAATTCTTTATGTAAGATAAATTTCCTTTATTTACCTCTGTACGTTCTTTAAGCTCGAAGCCTTTCAGGTAGATTTGTGTGGTTTTTATAGATTTGTGTCCCAATGATTCACTAATCATTTCAATCGGCACTCCGCGATATTTGGCTGTCGTTGCCCAAGAATGACGGAGCGTGTAGGAAGTGACAGGAGAATTCAAACGGAGAGCCCGAGCCAGATCCTTCAAACAATTATTAAATCGACGAAGAGCACTCTGGTATTCACGGTAAGCTCCTTCATCCTTACGTTTCTTATCACCGGACAGGATATCAAACAGATAGTCCGGACAATCAGGGCGGGAAGGCTGACTGTTGCGAAGCCGGTGAATCATCTCCTTCGCGGTATCCAGCACTTCCACACTGATCGGGGTTTTCGTCTTGATACGGTTGTACCGCAACACGTTCCGGTCCAAAGCTGACTTTTCCAGATGTGCCAAGTCGGCAAACGACATTCCGCAAAACTGGAACATCAGAGCGGCAATAGCCTGTGTATGGCGTAAACGTTCCGATTGGGGATCTTCATAAAGCAGCTTCCGCAACTCGGCAACAGGAAGGGCCTTCTTCTGACGAACATCCACACCCGTATAGACATCGTGAAACAGGCGGGGGATGTAAGGAGCACTACCCGCTTCCACTCCCCGGTTGTAGATACTGCGAAGCATACGCATATACGTGGAAACGGTGTTGGGCTTCAACCCACATTCATAAAGATACTGTCCGTAACGTCGTAAACGTTCCCGGGTTACTTGCCTGAACGACACATTGAACGTGCCGCAGAACAGGCTGAAAGAAAGGAGGGCATTTTTGTAGACATGCGCCGTAGAATAACGCCCTTCCTTTCGCAAACGACCGATGTAGATCTCTCCACACCGGCTAAATCCATTTTTACTCATCATTTGCATCACTAGTTATTTTATAATATATACCATTTGGCATGCAGCAAAAAAACAAATCTTTTTGCAGGTTCGTTGCACGCTTGCCAAAGTATAATTTATTATTTAAATTATTTAACCATTGCAAAAATTAGCAAACTATGGCAAAGAAAAAAACAAATCAACAAGAGAAAAAAGTACAAGTAAAAAAGAAGGTCCAAAAACGGAAAAAGAACACTAGAAGACATGTGAAAGGGGAAATCATCAGTTGGGAGGAACTCGAAAACAGGACAGGATTAACCGGAGATGAAACGGAACTTCTCACTGTTTATTTGCACAAATTCGAAAGAGGGGAAGTACACGTCAGATGCTCTAAAAAACTAAAAGACTTAGCTGAATATATCTACGAAACGGAGAGCTTATATATAGCTAAACATGGCGGGTTTAAATTGTTAGAAATTAGCAGTATAGAAACAAAGTTATGTAACATCAGGCAAGAGGAACGAGAACGAAAAGAAGAGGAAGAAAAACAAGTAAAAAAGAGAGTAGAGAATAAGCGTTGACAAAAATAATTGTGCAGAAGAAACAAAAGATATACTTTCGCAGCCGTTTCTAGCCGACTAAAGACAACGTATATCTATCTTCAAAAATAGTGACGCTATAACAATTAAACAGTATCACTATAATGAAAGGATAGCGACCCTATAATAATCATATACAGTCACTATCCTGAAGGGGAGATTTTATTCGTAAAAAAACAAATATTAAAAAAAACAGAAGAAAAAAGATGAAAAGAAAAATAGACAAAAGTAAGTTAGAAGCCTGCAAGTTAGTATGGAAAAAACGTATTGCCGCCGAAAAGGGTATTTCGGAAAAATGCGCAGAAAAAACTGTGCAAAGCTGTATAGAGCTTATTGAACGAATGTTATATGGAAATGCCATGATTGCTTTCCATAAGCAAGACGGCACATTCTGTATGGAACAAGGAACCTTGGTTGGATATGAAAAAGATTTTCACCGGGAGTTCAAGATCACTTCCCGACAGATGTCTGTGGTCTACTGGAGTATGGAGCAACACGCGTGGAGACGGTTTATGATCGGAAACCTGTTGGAATGGAAAGCGATTGTATAACATTTAATAAAAAATATTGAACTATGAGTATGATTAATAAAGGAATCCCCTATTTCCCCACACCTGCAAATTTTTTCGACGAAGAAATAATGGAACTGTTAGAAGCTAAATTCGGAATCTTATCCTCTTATATTGTCATGAGACTACTCTGCAAAATCTATAAAGAAGGGTATTATATTTCTTGGGGAAAAGAACAGAGTCTTATCTTCGTCCGTAAAGTAGGCGGAGGTATTAAAGAGGAAGTAATGGAGAAAATTATAGAGTTACTGCTGGAAAAGGAATTTTTCAATAAAGATATTTATGAGAAATATGGGGTCCTGACCTCAGAGCAGATTCAGAAAGTCTGGCTGGAAGCTACTGTACGAAGAAAGATTGATTTCTCTAAATTACCTTATTTGTTGGAAGTCCGGCCAGGAAATGGTAAACAAAAAGGAGGCACGAATAAAAAAGATGCAGACATTTTTAAAACTGACGCGGAGGTGAATCCGGAAAATGAGGACATTTCCGGACAAACTAAACCAAACCAAAATAAACTATCTTCTGAGGAGGAAGAAACAAGTAATGCTTCGTTTGAAATTCCGGGGTATGCTTACAATCAGACTACACACAACGTAACCGGACTGCTGGAAAGCCTGGAACGCCATAAAGTGACGGATCTGAAAGAAAAGCAGGCAATTATGAAGTTGTCGGATTACGGTAGAAAAGGCACGCAGATATGGAGGCTGTTCAGCAATACGACGTGGGGCAAGATCGGGGCACCGGGAAAGTATATCATTGCCGCATTGACCAACAAGCAGAAATAAACGCCGAATGATAAAAAAAGGTACGAAAAAATCTGTGCTATTCACAAATTCTTCGTACCTTTACGCTCCGGTAAAACAAGTTCTATCCACATAAAATATAACAAAATGGAAAACAGAAGTTTAGTAACCATTGCCGAACATTCTAAAGAAAAAATCCTCTACATGCTCGAAATGGCGAAGCAGTTTGAAATGAACCCCAACCGCCGGTTATTGCAAGGAAAGGTAGTAGCAACCCTGTTCTTCGAACCTTCCACCCGCACCCGCCTGAGTTTTGAAACAGCCGCCAATCGTCTAGGAGCACGTGTGATCGGATTCTCCGACCCCAAAGCTACCAGCTCGTCAAAGGGGGAAACACTAAAAGACACGATTATGATGGTGAGCAATTATGCAGATATTATCGTCATGCGTCACTATCTGGAAGGAGCTGCCCGCTATGCAAGTGAAGTCGCTCCTGTGCCCATTGTCAATGCCGGAGACGGAGCGAACCAACATCCGTCACAGACAATGCTCGATCTATACTCTATCTACAAAACGCAAGGCACGCTGGAAAACCTGAATATTTTCCTGGTAGGTGACTTGAAATACGGGCGTACCGTGCACTCCCTGTTAATGGCAATGCGTCACTTCAACCCCACTTTCCACTTCATCGCTCCCGATGAACTGAAAATGCCGGAAGAATACAAACTCTATTGTAAAACGCACCAGATAAAATATGTGGAACACACGGATTTCAGCGAAGAAATCATTGCAGATGCAGATATCCTGTATATGACCCGTGTGCAACGTGAACGCTTCACCGACCTAATGGAATATGAACGGGTGAAAAACGTTTATATCCTGCGCAACAAGATGTTGGAAAATACCCGCCCGAACCTGCGCATTCTGCATCCGCTACCCCGTGTCAACGAGATTGCATATGATGTGGACGATAACCCGAAGGCATATTATTTCCAACAGGCACAAAATGGTCTGTATGCCCGTGAAGCCATTCTTTGCGACGTATTAGGTATCACATTAGAGGACGTTAAAAACGATATTTTATTATGAGCGAAAATAAACAAGCATTGCAAGTAGCCGCCCTGAAAAACGGGACAGTGATTGACCATATCCCTTCTGAAAAGCTCTTTACCGTAGTGCAACTGCTCGGCGTGGAGCAAATGACAAGCAATATCACTATCGGTTTCAACCTCGACAGCAAGAAGCTGGGAAAGAAGGGGATTATCAAGATCGCGGACAAGTTTTTCTGCGATGAAGAAATCAACCGTATTTCGGTTGTGGCTCCGAATGTGAAACTGAACATTATCCGCGACTACGAGGTAGTGGAAAAGAAAGAAGTAAGAATGCCGGATGAACTTCGCGGAATCGTGAAATGCGCGAACCCGAAATGTATCACGAACAATGAGCCAATGGCTACGTTATTCCATGTGACAGACAAGGATAATTGCATCGTAAAATGCCATTATTGCGAGAAGGAACAGAAACGTGAGGAAATCACCATTCTTTAATTTTCATTTTTCCAATAAAGAAGTGAAACAGGACTGGAAACCAGGAACGATGATTTATCCGCTGCCGGCTGTGCTGGTCAGTTGCGGAAAAGAAGAAAGTGAATATAATATTATCACTGTAGCATGGACGGGTACGATTTGCACAAACCCGCCCATGTGCTATATATCCGTACGCCCGGAACGACATTCTTATGAGATTATCAAGCGGAATATGGAGTTTGTCATTAATCTGACGACAAAAGACATGGCTTTCGCCACCGACTGGTGCGGAGTTCGTTCAGGACGCGATTATCATAAGTTTGACGAGATGAAGCTAACCCCGGGGCAGTGCACCGTAGTCAGTGCGCCTTTGATTGAGGAATCTCCCCTCTGCATCGAATGCCGCGTAAAAGAGATCGTATCTCTCGGTTCGCATGATATGTTTATAGCAGATGTAGTAAATGTACGTGCCGACGACCGGAATCTGAATCCTGAGACTGGGAAGCTCGAACTGGCGGAAGCTAATCCTCTGGTATATGTTCACGGAGGATACTATGGTCTGGGAGAAAAAATCGGAAAATTCGGTTGGAGTGTTGAAAAGAAAAAATCATAAAGACAAAGGATTGTATAACCATGAATATGCTGCGTAAAATACTATTTTTCGGTTTGATGACGGTAGCCGGTACGGTTTTCGGACAGAATCGGAATACCGCAGACAAAGTGGACCGTCCCAATACGAAGAAAATAAACTTCGGTGTCAGGGCAGGGTTCAATTCCTCCATGTTTATGGTTTCCGAGTTGAAAATCAAAGATGTGACTATCGACGAGGTGCAGAATAATTATAAAATCGGCTATTTCGGTGCTCTCTTCATGCGTATCAATATGAAGAAACATTATATCCAACCGGAAGTGTCATACAATGTAACCAAATGCGAGATTACATTCGATAAACTGGGTTCTCAACATCCGGCTATCGAGCCGGATTATGCTTCGGTTCAATCTGTATTGCACAGTATTGACTTTCCTGTTCTGTATGGCTATAACGTAGTGAAGAAAGGTCCTTACGGAATGTCTATCTTTGCCGGTCCCAAGCTCCGTTATTTATGGGGAAAGAAGAACGAAATAACTTTCAGCAATTTCGACCAGAAAGGTATCCATGAGAAACTCTATCCGTTTAATATAAGTGCAGTGATTGGCGTGGGAGTCAATATTTCCCGTATTTTCTTTGATTTCCGCTACGAGCAGGGAATTGGAAATATCTCCAAGTCTATTACCTATGACAATATCAACTCGGACGGCAGCACAGGAATCAGCCGGATTATATTCGACCGCCGCGACAGCGCCTTGAGTTTTTCGCTCGGTTTTATCTTCTGACCATTTTCTACTAAATTCCATTTTTGACTAACATTTTTCTTGTACTTCCTTCTTTTTTTATTTATTTTCATTAACTTTGTACGCTTAAAATAAGGTATCTCGAATTAGAAATTTAATCTTATTATAAAAGAATGAAAAGAGACGACTTAATTTTCGACATCATCGAAAAAGAGCACCAACGTCAGCTGAAAGGTATCGAGCTGATTGCATCTGAAAACTTTGTGAGTGACCAGGTAATGCAGGCAATGGGTTCTTGCCTGACTAACAAGTATGCAGAAGGTTATCCGGGCAAACGCTATTACGGAGGTTGTGAAGTTGTAGACCAGAGCGAACAAATCGCTATCGACCGCCTGAAAGAAATCTTCGGAGCCGAATGGGCAAACGTACAGCCGCATTCCGGAGCACAGGCTAACGCAGCCGTTTTTCTGGCTGTCCTGAATCCGGGCGACAAATTCATGGGATTGAATCTTGCACATGGCGGGCACCTTTCTCATGGTTCATTAGTAAATACTTCCGGTATTATCTATACTCCCTGCGAATATAATCTGAATAAGGAAACAGGACGCGTTGACTACGACCAAATGGAAGAAGTCGCTCTACGCGAAAAACCGAAAATGATCATTGGCGGCGGTTCCGCTTACTCTCGTGAATGGGACTACAAGCGTATGCGTGAAATCGCAGACAAAGTAGGTGCTATCCTGATGATCGACATGGCTCACCCTGCCGGTCTGATTGCTGCCGGAGTACTGGAAAACCCGGTTAAATATGCACATATCGTCACTTCTACTACACATAAAACACTTCGCGGGCCTCGTGGTGGTGTCATCATGATGGGCAAAGATTTCCCTAATCCTTGGGGAAAGAAAACTCCGAAGGGTGAAATCAAAATGATGTCTCAACTGCTGGATTCAGCTGTTTTCCCGGGTATCCAAGGCGGACCGCTGGAACACGTGATTGCTGCCAAAGCTGTGGCTTTCGGCGAAATCCTGCAACCTGAATTCAAGGAATATGCAAAACAAGTACAAAAGAATGCTGCCGTACTTGCACAGGCATTGATTGACCGTGGTTTTACGATCGTTTCCGGTGGCACTGACAATCACTCTATGCTGGTTGACTTGCGTAGCAAATACCCTGATTTGACAGGTAAAGTGGCAGAGAAAGCATTGGTTTCTGCTGATATTACCGTTAATAAGAATATGGTTCCGTTCGACAGCCGTTCGGCTTTCCAGACTTCCGGTATTCGTCTGGGGACTCCAGCTATTACAACTCGTGGTGCTAAGGAAGATCTGATGCTTGAAATCGCAGAAATGATTGAGACTGTGTTATCCAACGTAGACAATGAAGAGGTTATCGCACAAGTTCGTGCACGTGTCAATGAGACAATGAAGAAATATCCTCTTTTTGCTTATTAAGAGGCATACTTTATTTTAGGTCTGATATTCGGATTATCGGATACTGTAATTTATCAGGTCTGTTCTTTTCAAAAAGGACAGACCTCTTTTTGTATTTATTAACTTTGCTATCCGAACTATTTGTCAGGAATTTCGTTTTTCTTATTACAAAAAAAAGATATGGAATATCTCTTCAACAAAAACGAATTCAATCGTACGGTACGCCGGAAGAGATATAAAAAGGTGTACCGGACTCTATATACAAGCATCCCCGTCTTTCCCTATTGGTTTATAAGGAAAGACGGGGATTTACTCATTGAAGCAGGGATTCCTGCGGTCCGATTGTTTTTTAGCTCAAACCTTCTATTTCTCCATCCACAATATCAATGTGCAACGCCTGCGGTTCTTTAGGAAGTCCCGGCATGCGGAGAATTTCTCCGGCTATCGCAACAATCATTTCAGCTCCGTTATTAATGACTATATCTTTGATATGGAACTCGAAATTATTCACTGCACCATAAATCTTAGGATCGGCAGAGAAAGAATATTGTGTTTTTGCAATACAAACCGGATAATGGGTAATTCCCATTTTCTCAATCAGTTTGATGCGGTTACGGGCAATGCTGCTGTATGTGATAACGCTTGCTCCATAAATATTGGTAGCTACCTTTTCAATCTTCTGCTGTATGCTGTCTTCTTCTTTGTAAGTATAACGCAGAGAACCGGACGGATTATTTTCGATAGTATCTACCACCAGGCGAGCCATATCTACTGCGCCCTCTCCTCCTTCAGTGAATGCATTGTTGATAGCGAAACCTACGCCTAACTGCTCGCAATGCTCGCGCAACAGTTCCATTTCTTCATCTGTATCTGTAGCAAACTTATTGAAAGCTACAATCACTGTTTGACCGAAAGAACGAAGATTACGGACATGCTTGTCCAGATTGCGCAATCCTTCTTTCAATCCTTCCATATTCGGTTCTTTAATGCGGTCGAGACTGACACCACCATGCATTTTCAGTCCCTGTGCCGTAGCCACGATTACAGTCAGACGTGGTTGGAGTCCGCTCTTACGGCATTTGATATTGTAGAACTTCTCCGCACCGAGGTCGGCACCGAATCCGGCTTCCGTAATCACATAATCGCCGAATGACATAGCCAGCTTGGTTGCCAGAATAGAGTTACATCCGTGAGCTATATTAGCGAACGGACCGCCATGTACGAAAGCAGCGGTTCCTTCGGTCGTCTGCACTAAGTTGGGATGAATGGCGTCTTTCAACAGTACGGTGATAGCTCCCGCCACTCCCAAATCTTTGACTGTAAAAGGTTTATCATCGTATGTAAAGCCTAACAGGATATTTTCGATACGGCGGCGCAAGTCATCCACATCTTTAGAAAGACAAAGGATAGCCATAATCTCCGACGCCGGAGTAATATCAAAACCGGATTCTTGAGTGATACCGTTTGATTTTGGCCCCAGACCTACGACAATACTACGCAAAGAACGGTCGTTCACATCAAGCACCCGGCGCCATAGGATTTCCTTCAGTCCGAAACCTTTCGCCTGATTCTGATAAAGATAATTATCAAGCAAAGCGGAAATCATGTTATGCGCAGAAGTGATAGCATGAAAGTCTCCGGTGAAATGAAGATTAATCTTTTCCATGGGGAGCACTTGGGCATATCCTCCTCCGGCCGCACCGCCTTTCATACCGAAACAGGGTCCGAGAGAGGGTTCACGTAAAGCAACGATAGCTTTCTTTCCAATTTTATTGAGTCCCAAAGCGAGACCGATAGATACAGTGGTTTTGCCGATACCCGCTTTTGTTGCTGTAATGGCAGTTACCAGGATGAGGTTACTTTTCTTCACCTTCTCTTCATCAATCAGTTGTTCGGGAATCTTTGCGATGTAGCGACCATAATTTTCTACTTCTTCACGAGGGATTCCGATACTTTCGGCAACTTGCTTTATCTTCTTCAATTCAATGCTGCGAGCAATTTCTATGTCTGATTTCATACAGGATATGATTAGTTTTATTTTGAAAGTGCAAAAGTAACAAATCTACGTGAAGCAACAAACTCTTTGCGTACAATAACTGTTGTTATTGGCATAACCTAAAACAACAACTTAATTATGGAATGGATTATCAATCAACTAAGGGTACACCCTGAACTTGCTATCTTCCTCACACTTTTCGCGGGATTCTGGCTGGGAAGACTGAAAATAGGGAAATTCTCTTTAGGTACAGTGACCAGCGTCCTTCTGGTAGGAGTATTGGTAGGACAATTGAACATTACAGTAGACGGTCCGTTAAAAGCCGTATTTTTTCTACTCTTTTTGTTTGCCGTTGGCTACAAGGTAGGTCCGCAATTCTTTCGAGGACTGAAAAAAGACGGACTGCCACAGGTGGGATTCGCCGTATTGATGTGTATCGTCAGTCTGGTAGCACCATGGATACTTGCCAAGATTATGGGATATCATATCGGAGAGGCTGTCGGATTGCTGGCAGGCTCACAAACGATATCTGCCGTTATCGGTGTGGCAAGCGATACGATCAACCAGTTGGGCATCAGCGAAGCACAGAAGGCAACATATATTAATGCTATTCCTGTGTCTTATGCCGTCACTTATATTTTCGGTACGGCTGGTTCTGCCTGGATTCTGGCTTCTCTCGGTCCGAAGCTTCTCGGCGGATTGGATAAAGTAAAAGCTGATTGTAAAGAACTGGAATCTAAAATGGGGACTTCAGAAATGGATGAACCCGGATTCTCCCCTGCCCTTCGTCCGGTAGTGTTCCGTGCGTATAAGATCACAAATAAATGGTTTGGCAAAGGAAAAAAGGTGAGTGAACTGGAAAAGTATCTATCCGAACAGGAGAAGCTGTTATTTGTAGAACGAGTCCGGCAACGGGGAGTTGTAAAAGAGGTCAAACCGGATATGCTTCTTCAGCCGGAGGATGAAATCGTACTAAGCGGACGACGCGAATTTGTGATTGGCGAAGAAGACTGGATCGGCCCGGAAGTGATAGATGCGCAACTACTGGACTTTCCGGCGGAAACTCTGCCGGTTATGGTGACACACCGGACTTTCGCCGGCGAAAAGGTATCGACAATCCGGGCACAGAAATTTATGCACGGGGTTAGTATCCGTAGTATCAAACGTGCGGGTATCAATGTCCCGGTACTTGCCCGGACAGTGGTGGACGCCGGTGATATTCTGGAACTTACCGGAATGAAACATGAGGTGGAAACTGCCGCTAAACAAATGGGATATGTTGATCGGCCGACGAATCAGACAGATATGATTTTTGTCGGACTCGGTATTCTGGTCGGTGGCCTTGTCGGTGCGTTGACTATGCATCTGGGAGGTGTCCCTATCAGTCTTTCCACCAGTGGAGGTGCATTGATTGCAGGACTGATATTCGGTTGGCTGCGCAGTAAACATCCTACTTTCGGAGGTATTCCCGAACCTTCACTCTGGGTATTGAATAATGTGGGATTGAACATGTTTATTGCAGTAGTCGGCATTGCCGCAGGTCCCAGTTTTGTAGCCGGATTTAAGGAGGTCGGTTTCAGCTTGTTCATTATCGGGGCATTGGCTACGGCCATTCCTCTTCTCAGCGGGTTACTAATGGGCAAATATCTGTTCAAATTCCACCCTGCACTGACATTAGGATGTACGGCGGGAGCACGTACTACCACTGCTGCATTGGGAGCTGTTCAGGATGCGGTGGAGAGTGAGACCCCGGCTTTAGGATATACCGTAACGTATGCTGTCGGCAACACACTGCTGATTATCTGGGGAGTATTTATCGTATTGCTGATGTAAACGTGAAACCAATACTTTTGACAACTTATTTACTATTCTAACTAATATAGATTTCATTATGGAAAAAAAAGACAATAGCCCGGCTATTACCAAAAGTTATGCCAGGAAAATGGAAACGATCAGTCCGTTCGAACTGAAAAACAAGCTTATTGACATGGCGGATGAGAGTGTCAAGAAGATAGCACATACCATGCTGAATGCAGGACGGGGTAATCCGAACTGGATTGCTACCGAACCACGTGAAGCTTTTTTCCTGCTGGGACAATTCGGACTTTGTGAATGTCGCCGGGCGTTTTCACTGGAAGAAGGAATCGCCGGTATCCCTCAAAAGGCAGGGATCGCTGCCCGTTTTGAGGCGTTCCTGAAAGATAATGAGAAGGCTCCCGGTGCCAATCTGCTGAAAGAGGGTTACAACTATATGCTAATGGAGCATGCTGCCGACCCGGACACACTGGTACATGAATGGGCGGAATCCGTCATCGGTGACCAGTATCCTGTGCCCGACCGTATTCTGTATTTTACGGAACAGATCGTACAGGATTATCTGGCACAGGAGATGTGTGACCGACGTCCGCCGAAAGGGACATTCGACTTGTTCGCCACCGAAGGAGGCACAGCCGCCATGTGTTATCTGTTCGATTCGCTGGAAGAGAATTTCCTGTTGAACCAGGGAGATTCTATTGCACTGATGATTCCGGTTTTCACTCCTTATATAGAGATCCCGCAGCTACGACGTTATCAATTTGACGTGACTGAAATATCCGCCGATCAGATGACAGCCGACGGATTACATACATGGCAATATAAGGATGAAGACATTGACAAACTGAAAAATCCGCAGATTAAAGCGCTCTTCATTACGAATCCGAGCAATCCGCCCAGTTATGCGCTTAGCCCGGAGACTGCCGCACGGATTGTCAATATCGTGAAAAATGATAATCCGAACCTGATGATTATTACGGACGATGTGTATGGAACATTTATACCTCATTTCCGGTCATTAATGGCGGAATTGCCTCACAATACTCTTTGCGTTTATTCTTTCTCCAAATATTTCGGTGCAACAGGCTGGAGAAATGCCGTAATCGCGCTACACGAAGACAACATCTACGACAAAATGATTGCCCGCCTGTCGGAGGAGCAAAAAGCAATCTTGAACAAACGTTACTCCAGTATCGATTTGCATCCGGAAAAGCTGAAGTTTATTGACCGCATGGTGGCAGACAGCCGCCAGATCGCATTGAATCATACCGCAGGTCTTTCGCTGCCACAGCAGATGCAGATGAGCCTGTTCTCGCTTTTTGCTATTCTGGATAAGGAAAATCGTTACAAAACCAGAATGCAGGAAATCATTCACCGCCGCCTTCATGCATTATGGGACAATACGGGTTTCACACTGGTAGAAGACCCTCTACGTGCCGGATATTACTCGGAAATTGATATGCTGGTATGGGCGAAAAAATTCTATGGGGATGATTTTGTTGCTTATCTGCAAAAGACATATAATCCGTTGGATGTGGTCTTTCGCCTGGCAAATGAGACTTCGCTCGTATTGCTGAACGGCGGTGGCTTTGCCGGACCGAAATGGAGTGTCCGTGTATCACTTGCCAACTTGAACGAAGCTGATTATGTAAAAATCGGGCAGAGTATCAAGCGTGTACTGGAAGAGTATGCTAATGTATGGAAGGCTTCCATACGCTAAAAGGTATTTCCTCCCTCGTTCCTTTTTATGAATGAGGGAGGAAAGATACGAACTTTGCTCAATGTCATGTCTTTTGTTACTTGAAACGGGAAGTATCCACGTTAATTGCTACTTAAACGTATGTACAAATGTTGTCATCCCATTTTTAAAGAGTTTTTCTCTAAGAAAATATAACAGAAACGAATAGTCAGGATGAAAATTTCTATCTTTGTCATAAATCAACCTTTACGAAGATGAAAAAACTGATTTTATTTCTTTCGCTGATATTATCGGTCGGTTTTGCATCCGCACAGTCAGAAATCCCTTCCGATAGTATTCGTCGTGCCCCCTCGGCTAATATTAAGGAGTTTGGCGGCTTTTTATTGGATATGGGATTGATGAATGTAGCTCCTCCCAAACTTCCTAAATTCAGCCTGGATGTGCCGAATATGAGTAAAGACTATAATCAACTGTTCCGTCTGAATACGGATGCCACATACTCACAAGGATTCTCTGATGCTTTTTCTCCTTCTGCCTTTTCCGGTTTCGGATACGGGTATGGCTGGGGGCTGTCGTCTTCTCCACAGTTCATGCAAATGGGATCTTTTAAGCTGAAAAACGGTATGAGGATTAATACGTACGGAGATTATGACAAAGACGGTTGGAGAGTGCCCAACCGAAGTGCCATGCCTTGGGAAAAGAATAATTTCCGGGGAGCATTCGAACTAAAATCCGCAAACGGTAATTTCGGTATACGGATTGAAGTACAGCAAGGGCGAAACGGTCCTTACTAATATATATGAAGGCTAGGTTTACTATTTGCCTGATTTAAAAGCCTTATCCGCAGCGTACATTGCATCCGCTATCCTATCACACCACTTATCAAACTCCAGATCAGGCGTTTGACTCTCAGGATGTGTAAGCATATAATGCACGGATTGTCTCAGACCGTCCACCATTGATACAGTACAGATAAAATCCGGGACAAGTCTCTTGATCTTCGAATTATCAAAAACGACTGTGGCAGCCTTGTCACCTAATAGTTCCCCTCTGAAATCATAAGTTTCTCCATGTCCGGCAAGAAAATCCGAAGCTACGTGTAACGCATTCAGCGGTTTTCCTAATGCATCGGCAATGGTTTCATAAATCTGATTCCAAGTCATACTTTCGTCGGTTGTGATATGGAAAGCATTCCCGATAGCATGAGGGTTTGCCATTAAACCGACATATCCTTTGGCAAAGTCCTTAGAATGTGTCAGTGTCCATAACGAACTTCCGTCACCGGGAATAATCACAGGCTTTCCGTCAAGGATACGCTTTAAGATCTACCACAAAGATATTAATTCTGCCTTTGACTACCAACGTTGTATACAAATTACTGATTCTTGTACCTATATTACTGTTTTGCAAATATGATATAGATAAGATATACGCGAGTGCTCCCAAAAAGGATTTACTAATGGAGTACTTTCCGTAATGCGGTAATCTGTCTGCGGTTTTTGATAGGCAGAAGCACTACTGATGAAAATATATTGTTTTGTCTTATGCTGAAACAGACGGATATCTCGTTCTACATCTTTCGCCGTATAACCTATAAATTGGGCAACGACATCATAGCTTTCGTGTGCTATAGCTTTCGCCACCGCCTGTTCGTCATGGATGTCCGCCACGATGCTACGCATACCTTCCGGCAGTTTTTTCGAACCTCTATTGAGCAGCGTAATCTCCCACCCTCTCTGTTGTGCCAATGCTACGACATCGGTACTGATCGTACCTGTTCCGCCAATAAATAATGCTTTCATAAAAGTAGGTATTAAAATTTTTGGAACAAAGATATTAATTCTGCCTTTGACTACCAACGTTGTATACAAATTACTGATTCTTGTACCTATATTACTGTTTTGCAAATATGATATAGATAAGATAATATAGATAAGATATTCTTAAAAGTTTTATCTTTGCCTATGATAAAACTGTAAGCCGTATGGATGAAATTACCAAAATTGAAACTATTGATCAGTACGACCAATTATTCGGACTGGAAACTTTGCACCCTTTAGTGAATGTGATCGACTTTTCAAAAGCGACAAAAACAGTAGAATACTATCATATGAATATCGGATTCTACTCTCTGTTTTTGAAAGACATTAATTGCGGAGACCTTAAATATGGGCGTAACTATTATGACTATCAGGAAGGAACGGTCGTCTGTATGGCCCCAGGTCAAGTGATTGGTATAGATAACCGGAAGAAAACTCCTCAACGTACAAAATCGATCGGAGTCTTGTTTCATCCCGACCTGATCCGGGGAACTTCTCTGGGACAGAATATCAAGAATTATTCCTTCTTTTCTTATGAAGTTAATGAAGCCTTGCATCTATCCGAACAGGAAAAAGAAATTGTAACGGACTGTATACATAAAATACAAATCGAATTGGAACATGCTATCGACAAGCATAGCAAACAACTTATTGTCCGCAATATCGAACTATTACTCGATTATTGTATGCGTTTCTATGAACGGCAGTTTATCACACGCAATCAGGTAAACAAAGACATTATCGTGCGGTTCGAACATCTATTGGATGAATATTTCCAAGGGCAGGTAGCACTGACCGAAGGGTTGCCTGCCGTGAAATATTTTGCAGACAAGGTATGCCTTTCTCCTAATTACTTCGGCGACCTGATAAAAAAAGAAACTGGTAAAACTGCGCAGGAATATATTCAGTGCCGTATCATTGAACTTGCCAAAGAACGAATATTGGAGGGTTCGCAAACGGTCAGCCAAATAGCTTATGAGCTGGGATTCCAGTATCCTCAACACTTCAGCCGGCTATTTAAAAAACATGTCGGATATACACCGAATGAATATAAACAGCAGAACTAAGAACATACACCGGAGAGATCGTTAACGTCATGGGAGATAAAGTACTCAAAATAGGAACCGTGCATCAATGTAATTGTTGCTTGGGAAGTAAGACACTGCATCCGCTAGTCAGTGTCATCGACCTTTCGAAGGCTGACTTATCTCCTCATACGGACATTAAATTCGGATTCTATACGATTCTGTTGAGTGAATGTAAGTGTGAGGCCTATGCATACGGGCACCAATGTTGTGATTTCTCGGACGGAACTCTCGTTTGCCTGACTCCCGGAGAGTCAATCAGTATGAAGGAGAACAACAAGGAATTTCCTTCCAAGGGATGGATATTGGCCTTTCACCCCGACTTGATTTGCGGGACTCCGCTCGGACTCAATATACACAATTATACTTTCTTCTCTTATTGTCCGGAGGAAGCACTGCATCTCTCTCTACGCGAAAAACAGATTATTCTGGAGTTCCTGGAGAGGATTCGGCAAGAGCTTGAGCGCTGCATTGACCGACACAGCAAAAAAATCATTTCAAAATACATTGAACTTTTGCTGGATTATTGTACTCGCTTCTACGAACGCCAGTTTATCACACGTAGCGAAGTCAATAAAAAGGTGTTCAGAGAATTCAATCATCTGCTTGATAATCATTTCAATGTGAAAGTAAGCCTATCAACTGATGTGTTATCCGATGAATATTGTGCTAATCTCCTGCATTTATCGCCTGCATATTTTAATGATTTACTGAAATATGAAATAGGAAAAGAGTTCAAAGAGTATATCCAGTTCAAACGTTTCGAGATAGCCAAAGGATGGTTGGTAAATACGGATAAAACGCTCGGCCAGATTGCACAAGAACTAGGGTTCTCTAATTCACAGTATTTCAGCCGCTTATTCAAGAAAATCACAGGATGTTCGCCAAATGAATTCAGAATGCCCAACTAAAAAATATTTAGTTAACAGCAGAAAACCTTAATAAAAATAGAATCGGGAAATAAAACTCTTAATCAATGTTATAAAACATACTTTTTTTCTTGGATTATTTGCAGATTTCACAAAAGTGCGTACCTTTGCAATGTGTTTTTCATAGTATTAGATTTAAGGTTAACAAAGGTTGGAGCAAGGCGTTGCTCCTTTTTTTATGTCTATACCTCACGGAAATCCTACAATCAGTTGTAGAAATCACTATTTTTTCAGTAGTTTTGCAGAAACTCTGATAATTTAATTCAAGAAACAAAATGAAGACAAAGCAAAAATATTATCATCTTATAAAACCAATCATCTTTGTGCTATTTCTATCTTTTAGCATGGCTTCGTGTGAAAAAGAAGATATTATTCCTGAATCGCCGGATATAGAAGATACAGAAAATCCTACGGATACTGATCCCAATGAAATTGTTCCTCCTATTGTACGGGCAAATAATGAGCAAACGATATTTATGTATCTCCCTTGGTCGAACAATCTGACTTCTAACTTCTATCAGAATATCAGTGACCTGGAGAGTGTAATCGAAAAGAATATACTAAAAAATGAACGTGTCATAGTATTTATGTGTACCGAAGCTACAGAAGCTACTCTTTTTGAACTCGTTTATGAAAACGGTAAAAGCGTGCGCAAGACCTATAAGCAGTATACTGATCCCGTATATACAACAGCCGAAGGAATTACATCTATCCTTAATGATGTTCGGGAATGTACACCAGCCCAACGTTACTCTATGATTATCGGTTGTCATGGTATGGGATGGATACCTGTATCAAATGCCCAATCACGCAGTAACCTTCGTGTCAACAAAATGCACTGGGAGTATGAGAATGTACCTATGACACGTTATTTCGGAGGATTATATCCCCAATATCAAACCGACATAACCACACTTGCTCAAGGTATCTCCAATGCCGGATTGAAAATGGAATATATACTTTTTGATGATTGTTACATGTCGACAGTAGAAGTTGCTTATGATCTTAAAAATGTGACTAATCATCTGATAGCGTCTACCTGTGAAATAATGGCGTACGGTATGCCATACGCAAAGATCGGACAGTATTTGATAGGAGAAATTAATTATGAAAAGATCTGTAATGGATTCGATGACTTTTATTCAAATTATGAGATGCCATGCGGCACTATCGCTGTCACGGATTGCGCAGAATTGGATCATTTGGCAGCTATAATGAAGGACATAAATAGCCAATATACATTTGATACGACATTAACCGGGTCACTGCAAAGATTAGACGGCTATTCTCCTGTTATATTCTTTGATTGCGGAGATTATGTATCAAAGTTATGTTCCAACCAGGAATTACTGGCTCAATTCAACGAACAACTTAACCGTACTGTTCCATTCAAAAGAAATACAGATTATTTCTATTCTATGAGTAGAGGAAAGGTAAAAATAGAAACTTTCTCCGGTATCACCATTTCCGATCCCAGTACTAATGACCTCGCTTCCGCAAAAGAAAAAACAGCATGGTATGCAGCTACTCATTAAATCTATTAAAAGAGATATTTTCTAATTTGTAGATATTCAAGAACAACAGCTCTATACATCTTATAAAAAATCATGAGAAATATATTAATCATCGGTGCTAACGGATTCACCGGACGCCAATTACTGAAGGATTTATCTGCCCATAAACAATATAATGTGACCGGCTGTTCCCTGCACTCGGATATCTTTCCAGCTTTAGAGAATACAAAGAAGTATCGTTTCATTGAAGTTGATATACGGAATGAAGCGTCCGTAAAAGAGTTGTTCAAAGCAATTTGTCCGGATGTAGTTATCAACTGTTCCGCTTTATCTGTTCCCGATTATTGTGAAACACACCATGAAGAGGCTTACCTCATAAACGTTACCGCGGTAGAACAACTGGCACACCTTTGCAAAGAATACCAAAGCCGTTTCATCCATTTATCCACTGATTTCGTATTTGACGGAAAGATAAATGAGAGAACCGGACAGCTATATACAGAAGAAATACTCCCCGCTCCTGTCAACTATTACGGATTCACCAAATGGAAAGGAGAAGAAAAAGTTGCCGATATTTGTAGTAATTATGCCATTGCACGTGTAGAGATTGTGTATGGAAAAGCACTGCCCGGACAGCATGGAAATATCGTTCAATTAGTAATGAACCGTTTGAAAGCCGGACAAGAGATTCGTGTTGTATCCGACCAATGGCGCACGCCAACTTTTGTAGGAGATCTATCAGACGGGATACGACGCCTGATAGAAAATACGACCAACGGAATCTTTCATATCTGTGGTGACGAATGTTTGACTATTGCAGAAATAGCTTATCAGGTAGCAGACTACATGAAATTAAACCGCACGCTCATTCATCCTGTTACGACAGAAGAAATGCAAGAATCCACTCCCCGCCCGCGTTTTAGCGGAATGAGTATCGAGAAAGCACGAACAATACTCGGATACAATCCGCGAAAACTAAAGGAAGTCCTTCTGGATTGGAACAGCATATAATTATTGCATATTTATTTTGAAAATATACAAAAAGTTCATATCTTTGCACCAAAATTAAGAAGACCAATGATGAATCAGAGATTACAACTACATAACACTGCTTACTTTCTTGCGGAAATCCCCAATTTCTGTAAGTCATGTTGCGTGCATGTACATTGGTTCAGTGGATTCATCTAAATTCCCCTTTCTTTGATTATAGGAGCTACCTGCTGATTCACTCTGTTGCTCACAAGTAGCATTTATCCTGACTTTCAATAAGATAAATTATCTTTTTGGAGAATTATTCGTGTGGCTTATTCAAATGTATAACCTGACCTAAATATATACAATATGTTTTCTATTATATCTACCATGTTTCTAGGAATCGGAATCGGCTATGTATTGCGTAACTGGACTATTTTACAAAAGACAGAAAAGACGATTTCTCTTACAATATTCCTCTTACTCTTTATACTTGGCGTATCTATCGGCTCTAATAGTCTGATAGTAAACAATCTTGGTAAGTTCGGTAAACAAGCAATCATTCTTGCCATATCGGGTGTATTGGGAAGCTTGATTGCTGCCCGGCTGGTTTTACAACTATTCTTCAAGAAAGGAGGCGAACAATGAAAGGAAGTCTGATTGTAATATTATTCTTTTGTGTAGGCTGTATCATGGGAGCTCTCAATAAGTTTCAATTTGACACGCATACTATTTCTATGTACATACTATATGCGCTAATGCTTCAAGTAGGAGTTAGCATCGGTTCCAACAAAAATCTGAAAACAATCATTTCACACCTGCATCCCAAGATGTTACTAATTCCGTTGGGAACTATCATCGGAACATTATTATTCTCTGCTCTGGCAAGCATACTGGTAAGTCAATGGAGCGTGTTCGACTGTATGGCAGTAGGAAGCGGATTTGCCTACTATTCACTCTCTTCCATTCTTATCACCCAGTTCAAAGAACCGTCTATCGGACTGCAACTTGCCACAGAACTAGGCACAATCGCCCTACTGACTAATATCTTCCGTGAAATGATGGCACTTCTCGGCACTCCGCTTATCAAAAAGTATTTCGGGAAATTGGCTCCTATCTCTGCGGCAGGAGTCAATTCCATGGATGTATTATTGCCTTCTATCAGCAGATATTCGGGAAAAGAAATGATTCCGATTGCTATCCTACACGGCATTCTCATTGATATGAGTGTTCCGGTATTCGTTTCTTTCTTCTGCAAATTCTAAGAGCTTCAACGCCTAGCATCATCGGCTGCGAATACAAATCTGATATCGGCATAGGAGACCTCGTCTCCTAACGCCGCTTTTATTCCTGCCACTCCGGAATTCTCGTTCTTTTGCTGATACCGACGAATCTTCTCTATCTTTTCTACAGCTACTACTTGCTCCAATTTAATCTTTCCCATACGAACATAATGTTCTAAGTGCGTAGCAATTGTTCCCGTCACCAAATCACGTGATTTAGCTATCTCCTCCATACTCATTCCCTTACAAAACATCTCATAGCTCATCTGTTTCGTATCTTTCTTCGGTTCCTTTTTTTCTCCCCTCTTACTTTTTTCCGGAAGAAATATCTCTTTGATTTCCGGTCGTTTCACTTGATTCTCCCTCATATACTTACGGACAATCCCCAAAATTTCAAGTCCATATTTCTCCACTCCTTTCGCTCCAAAATAAGGTACAGCTTCCAAAGCTTGCGGAGTATCCGGCAAAAGATTTACAATGCCCATTAATGCTTTCTGTTGCATAATGACATAAGCAGGCATATTGGTTTCACGCGTCTTTTCCGTTCTCCATTCCGATAAAGTGCGATAAAGCTCCGGATGCAGAATATCCGTAGGAACTTCTACTTTTACTTTTGTAAAACTACTACGTGTACGTTCTACCCGTTCTTTTCTCTCTCTCAATGTTTTAGCGGTAAGAGAAGGAGAAGAAGAGTTGTCCTCAAGACTTAACATCACCTTAGCTTTCAATTTCAAATATTCAGCAACAATAAAAGGTTGCACACACATAGCTTTCAATAAGGACTCTTTAATCCACAATGCATCATCCAACGCTTGCAAACGTTCATTCAGTTGTTTCCTCAACTCCCTATTATCAAGAGGTATATTAGTCTTTGCAAACAAAACACGAATAGGTTCCAGCTCTTTATGAAAATACACCGCACCGGAACGAATCCGTTCTTGCAACTCCTGGTCCGAAGCATAATCTTCACTCTCATTAATCAAACGTGTATACTGATTGCGGAAACGGTGGGCAACTTCCACTATCTTTTCCTTAATATGAGGCTCCAATAGCTTATATTCGGTAAGTAATTTAGGGTAAAGTTTATACAAATCTTCATCCAGCATACGAAGCAACCGTTTATAAGCCTGCTCGAGGGAATAGAAGTTAAACAAATCACTCAACAAATCGAAGAAATAAGCCTTCTGCATATCACTTAGCTGCTTGTTTCCCGGTTTATTCCGTTCCACCTCTTTTGTGAAGTTATCAACCACACTGTCACTAATAATAGCCTCCTTACGCAATGGAGACTCCAATACCAAGCCCTCCAAAGTCTTACAACGACTCAAAGCTACATATGTCTGTCCATGCGCAAAGGAATTGCGTGCATCAATAATTGCACGTTCAAATGTCAATCCCTGACTCTTATGTATCGTGATAGCCCATGCCAATCGAATAGGATATTGACGGAATGTTCCTTCTATCACCTCAGTGATTTCCTTCGTTTCCTCATTTAACACATACTTATAGTTTCCCCATTCCTCCGGCAACAACAGAAAATCCTCCTCACTCCCTTTTTCTTTCACATATATCTCAGAATCATTAACGGCTACCACCTCTCCGATCATACCATTATAATACCGTTTTTCCAAAGAAACATCATTTTTGAGAAACATGATCTGGGCACCCTCTTTAATAGTGAGAATTTCATCTGCGGGATATGTATATTCAGGAAAAGTCCCCGTCACTTCAGCTCGAAAATGATAAGGCTTTCCCGGTAGAGAAGCCAATTCACGATCATTTACTTGCTGTGCTTGATTGTTATGTGTTGTCAAACGGATATATCCTTCTTCTTTAGGCGGTTGGAAGCCTTGCTGATATCGCCGATTCAACTCATTCAACACTTCATCATCTGCTTTGTTCTCACGTATTTTATTCAACAGAGAAAGAAAAAAAGTATCGTTCTGACGGTATACCTTTTCCAGTTCAATTGTCATATAGGTCGTTTCTCTCAATGCACGGCTGGCAAAAAAATAAGGCGTTTCGTAATAATTCCTCAACAAACTCCATTCGCTGTCCCTCACAACAGGAGCTAACTGCTGCAAATCTCCAATCATCAACAGTTGTACCCCTCCAAAAGGCTTTTCGCGATTGCGATAACGACGTAAAGTCGCATCTACTGCGTCTAGCAAATCCGCACGTACCATACTGATTTCATCAATCACTAATAAATCCATGCTTCGGATAATGTTACGTTTCTCTTGACTGTATCGGTATTGTATTTGCGCAGAGTTAAAAGTCGTTTCCGGCACAAATGGAGCAAAAGATATCTGGAAAAAAGAATGAATCGTCACCCCTCCGGCGTTAATTGCTGCAATACCCGTCGGAGCCAATACGACCATGCGTTTGGGGGTATGCTCTCTCAATCGTTTTAGAAATGTAGTTTTTCCGGTTCCGGCTTTTCCGGTAAGAAACAGGTGTGTGCCTGTATTTTCAATGAACTGCCAAGCAAGTTGTAGTTCAGGATTATTTTCCATGAAAGTATATTATTTTGTGCAAAGGTACGGAAAACTGTATAGAGATTGAAATAAAAGTACTAAACTTTTCCGCATAAAATAGTCAAATGAGAATCAGACAAAAAGTCCCGGCTGTTTTTCCCGCTAGAAAGCAACCGGGACGACGGATCAAATTAGAACACTAAGTGATGTGCTATTATGTCCGAAAACTACTTCGTATATTTGTTTTGCTTGAATATAAATAAAAATTCAAGACTATTTCCAACGCAAATATATATATAAATTCCCGTTTTTAAGTTTCACCTTAAAAACGGGATATTGAATCAAAAAATAATGTTATTAATTGTCGTAATTACTGCATCGAACCACCCACAATATCCAGCAATTCGTTCGTAATCGCCTGTTGGCGACTCTTGTTATATTGCTTGGTAAGGTCTTGAATCAATTCGTTGGCATTGTCCGTAGCTACTTGCATTGCTAATGTACGTGCTGCGTGCTCGGAAGCATTAGAATCCACAGCAGCAGTAAAGAGCTTCTGGCTCAATACAGTAGGTATCAAGTCGGCAATCAATTGCTCAGCAGAAGGTTCTACTATATAGTCATTCACAACTTCACGTTCTTCTTCTTTCTGTTTTTCCAGTTCTTTACCTTCTTCTACTGCACGTGTAAGGTCAATAGGCAGATAAGTCTCGCGAAGTAGAATCTGCACACCCATTGATTTAAAATGATGATAAATCAATTCCACACGGTCAATTTCTCCCGCCACATACATTTTCATTAGAAGATCCGCCAGGTCGGAAGCTTCTTGATAAGTTGGTTTATCGGAAAGTGTCGGAGGTATTTCCCCCGGCTGGAATCCCATTCTCTTCACAGCTTCCTCCACCTTCTTTCCTATGGGAAAGATCAAAATATTATCCTGTCCCAGCGTACGGTATTCGCTGACAGTTTGCAATAACATCTTTATGACATTTGCATTAAAAGCGCCACAAAGTGATGTATTCGAAGAAAAAGCAATAATCGCCACACGCTTCACTTCCCGTGCTCGTATGTAAGGAGACTCTATCGGAAGATCAGCGCTCAAAAAGTTAGTCAGAATCTTGTTCAACTTCTTCTGATAGGGCAACATATTCTCAATGGCTCCTTGTGCCTTATGTAGTTTGGCAGAAGCCACCATCTTCATTGCTGAAGTGATTTTTCGGGTACTTTTAACCGAATTTATTCTGGTTTTTACTTCTTTCAGTGAAGCCATAGTTTTCTTGAATTACAAATATTGTTTAGCGACCATAGCGGCAGTTTCTTCAATAGCCTTAGTCACATTATCATCAATAACACCCGTTCTCAATACATCCAACACATCCTCCTGATGATTCAATTGCAGAGACTCGATGAAACTGCGTTCAAAATCCTGCACGTTGTTCAATGGCACATCACGGAGCAAACCATGTGTACCACAATAGAGGATAGCAATCTGTTGTTCCACAGGCATCGGACTGTATTGCGGCTGAATCAGCAACTGCGCATTCTTACGCCCTTTGTCAATTGTCAATGCCGTAATCGGGTCCATATCACTGCTGAACTTGGAGAATGCTTCCAATTCACGATACTGTGCCTGGTCTATCTTCAATGTTCCTGCCACTTTTTTCATCGCCTTAATCTGAGCATTACCACCTACACGGGATACAGAGATACCGACATTGATAGCCGGGCGGACACCCTGATTGAACAAGTCCGTTTCGAGGAATATCTGTCCGTCAGTGATAGAAATCACGTTCGTTGGAATATAGGCCGAAACGTCTCCTGCCTGCGTCTCAATGATAGGCAAGGCAGTCAGTGAACCACCCCCTTTCACAATACCTTTCAGGCTTTCGGGAAGGTCATTCATCTCGCGCGCCACTTCCTCCTGGTTGATAATCTTAGCCGCACGTTCCAACAAGCGGGAATGCAGGTAGAAGATATCACCCGGATAAGCCTCACGTCCGGACGGACGGCGAAGGATCAATGAGACCTCACGATAGGCAACCGCCTGCTTGGAAAGGTCATCATAAACCACCAGCGCGTGACGGCCGGTATCACGGAAATATTCGCCGATAGCAGCCCCTGCAAACGGCGCGTAATACTGTAATGCAGCCGGATCGCCAGCCGTGGCAGCTACCACAACGGTATAATCCATAGCACCATACTCACGGAGCGTATTTACAATAGAAGCCACGGTAGAACCTTTTTGACCGATAGCCACATAAATACAATATACAGGATCCCCTGCCAGGAAGTTGGTACGTTGGTTGATAATCGTATCAATCGCAATGGCCGTCTTTCCTGTCTGACGGTCACCGATAATCAGCTCACGTTGTCCACGCCCAATAGGAATCATGGCATCCACAGCTTTCAGTCCTGTCTGCAACGGCTGGTTGACAGGCTGACGGAAGATTACTCCCGGCGCTTTGCGTTCCAACGGCATTTCATACAAATCACCACCAATTAAGCCTTTACCGTCGAGCGGTTCACCCAGCGGGTCAATGACACGCCCCAACATACCTTCTCCTACGCGGATAGAAGCAATATGCTTGGTACGCTTCACAATAAAGCCTTCCTTGATTCTGTCAGTCGGTCCCAACAACACAGCACCCACGTTGTCCTCTTCAAGGTTCATCACGATAGCCTTAATGCCGTTGTCAAACTCCAGTAACTCGTTAGCCTCGGCATTCCGCAGTCCATAGATACGCACCACACCATCGCTCACCTGAAGCACCGTACCGATTTCGTCAAGCTGCACATGGGTATTAATACCTTCGAGCTGTTTACGCAATATATCGGAAACCTCGCTTACTTTAATATTTTCAGACATTATACAATTCTCCTATTCTTATCAATAAACTGTTGTTTTACTCGCTTCAACTGCGTAGCAATGCTTGCATCCAGTCGATAATCATTAATATCGAAGATGAATCCGCCCTCGATAGACGGATCTACCACAGTCTCCAGTTCCATTTGCGCATGCAGGATATGCGCTGCTGCGGAGCGGATACGGTCTTCCGTCTCCTTGTCCACAGGAACAGCCGTAATCAGTTTGCCTACCCCGATATGCTTTAGTTTCCGGTAAAGATCCAGATACATCAGGCTGATAAACTGTAAATATCCCTCACGCCTGTTTCGCAGTACCAAAGTAATAAAATGGACAAACTCTCTGGTGGATTTACCGTTGCCATCGGCAGCCGTACATACCAGCGCCAATTTCTCTTTGGTTGAGATAACAGGGTTATCCAGTGCTTCGCGCAAACCCGGTTGGGCGCAAAAGCAATAAGACAGTGTGAGGAACTCTTGGTAGAGCTTGTCCTCCACTCCTTTCTCCTGTGCGTATTCAATCATCGCTTTGGCATATCGCATTGAGAGTATTCCGACTTCCATTTTCCTTAGTTCTTATTAGGGGTTAATACTTCATCCAGCATACGGTCAATCATGCCCATTTGAGCTTCTTTGTCCTGAAGACTCTTACGGAGCACTTTTTCGGCAATATCGACAGAAAGCACAGCCACCTGACGACGGATGTCGCGGATAGCTTCGTCTTTCTCCACCTGGATTTGTTGTCTCACCGCATCCAGTTCCTTCTGTGCGGCTATCTCGGCTTGCTTACGGGCCTCGTGAACAATCTTGTCACGTTCTTCCATTGCTTCCTTCAAGATGCGTCCTTGTTCCTTGTTGGCGGCAGCCACAAGCGCATCGCCCTCCTGCTTTAGTTTGGAGAGCTGTGCGTTGGCTTCTCTTGCCACCTCCAAAGACTGGTCGATATAGACTTTACGGTCTTCCACCATCCTAATGATGATAGGGAAACCGTATTTTGCCAATATCACAAACACAATCCCGAATGCGACAAACATCCAGAACAACAGGCCACTATCAGGTAATAGTAATGACATTTCTTGTAATTTAGAATGATGAATATTGATTTACAGTTTGTCGGTATTCCACCTGCTTAGAGGAAGAACACCAACAGACATACTACTACCGCCAACAAAGCTACACCTTCAATCAAGGCTGCCGCGATAATCATATTCATACGAATGTCACCTGATGCTTCCGGCTGCCGCGCAATAGCTTCCATAGCCGAACCACCAATCTTACCAATACCCAAACCTGCTCCGATTACTGCAAGACCTGCACCGATAGCTGCACCTAATTTACTTACTCCTACTGCTGCTGCAGTGGCTTGTAACAATACTGATAGTAACATAATTGGTTTATATTTTTTATTTGCTCTCTTATCTAATTCTCTTTTATTTTTCTTCCGCCTTCACCTTCGCGCCTTCTTGTGCCAGTCCGATAAACACTGCCGAAAGCATTGTAAACACGTATGCCTGGATGAAAGCTACCAACAGTTCAAGCGCATTCATAAAGATGTTGAACAGTACGGAAGCCACGGTCAGTGTGCCGTTCAGTGCGGGCCCCATACTTGCAGAGATGAAAATCAGGCAAGTAAGCACCAGCATTGCCATGTGTCCTGCCAACATATTGGCGAAAAGACGAATCATCAATGCAAACGGTTTCGTGAAGATCCCGAAAAACTCGATGAAAGGCATCATCGGCACAGGAACTTTCAACCACCAGGGTACATCCGGCCAGAAAATATCTTTCCAATAATGTTTGGTTCCGAAAATATTAACCGCAAGGAACGTACAGATAGCCAGTACCATTGTGATCGCAATATTTCCCGTCACATTCGCCCCACCGGGAAAGAATGGGATCAATCCCATTATATTGTTGACAAAGATGAAAAAAAACGCTGTCAGCAGATATGGAGCGAATTTCCGATAATTGGGACCGACACAACTCTTGATGATATCATCGTTCACCATCATAATAAACATCTCCATGAATCCGATGAACCCTCCCGGTGCCAACGCTCCGCGAGGACGTTTTCGATACCAGTGGGCTACACTCAATACAATCACCAGCAACAGCACACTGTTGAACAGCAAAGCAAATGTCACCTTTGTGATAGAAATGTCCCACGGACGCACTTGCTCTCCGGCTGCATTATACTCTACCAGTTTACCTTCGTATTTACTTCCTTCGGGAGCGATGGAAAGCCCTTCATAACTACCCCCGTTCTCTTCAAGACGCGAAGATAGAAAAGTATGCCAACCTGTAGTACTACTATAAACAATAATAGGTAATGGTATAGTAATGTGTGTTTTACCCCACGTCGTAATATGCCATTCGTATGAGTCGCCGATATGCCCGAACACGATCTCTTTCACATCAACCGTATTCTCTTTTTCTCCTTTAGAAGTCATCTCATCCTGCATCTTCGGAGCCGCTTCTTCCTGTTCCTGTGCAAAAACAGGGAAGCCGGCTGCCAACAGACAGAGCAGCACCAACGGGGTTAATATGTTACGCAACTGTTTCATTTTTATTCTTATTTTTCTTTTTCCGTTTCAGGTTCACTTCAAACGAGAAGAAGAACCATGTTTCGTATATCAGATACAGCAAATAGAACGAGATAAACGTCAGCAAGAAAGCTTTAGCTTCTTCACGCACGGCAAGGCAATAAATCAAGACTAGAATTATCGAAAGAATCATCTTTACCATTTTTATTGCCAAATACAGCAGTAACATCTTTTGCGGAGCATGCTGCCGACACGCATCGAACATATAGATACTGAACAAACCAAACAGATAGAAATATGTCGGAATAAACGGATATCCTCCGAAATAATGTCCCGGTAGGGCAACGTGTAAAATCACTGCACCGACTCCTGCACTTAGAATTGCAAATAAAGTGTTCAAGCCGATAAAATTCCGTTTAGTTTTACTAATGTTCATCATGTCACTGTGTTTTTCTACTGTATTTTCTAAATCTCGTTTTTTCCAATTCAACTATATTTCAGGAGGTCCGCCTACGAAACGCAGGCAGAAACCGTCCCGTCACTCAATTCCACAAAACCACCCTGAATATCAAGTGTATGCTCCTCCCCGTCCAGCGTGGTATAACTTAATGTTCCCGCTTTCAATGACGAGACGATAGGCGCATGTCCCGGCAGAATGGAAAACGACCCGATCGTACCCGGCAATGTGACTATCTTCACATCTCCGTCGAATACGCTCTTTTCAGGCGACACTATACTCAAATGCAGTTCTTTCATCGCAACGTTTTTTATTTCTTCGCTTGTTCCAACAATTTCTTACCTTTCTCCATAGCTTCCTCAATCGTACCTACATTCAAGAACGCCTGTTCGGGAAGATTATCCACCTCACCATCCAGAATCATTCTAAATCCCTTGATTGTATCCTCAATGGAAACCATTGCTCCCGGAACACCCGTGAACTGTTCGGCAACGGCAAACGGCTGCGAAAGGAAACGCTGCACACGGCGGGCACGGTTCACCACCGTCTTATCCTCCTCCGAAAGCTCCTCCATACCAAGAATAGAAATGATATCTTGTAATTCCTTGTTACGTTGTAGAATCTGTTTCACACGCTGCGCCGTATCATAGTGTTCCTGCCCAACGATGTGTGGATCAAGAATACGAGAAGTAGACGCCAACGGGTCCACAGCCGGATAGATTCCCAACTCCGTAATCTTACGGTCAAGTACAGTAGTCGCATCCAAGTGGCTGAAAGTAGTTGCAGGAGCCGGGTCAGTCAAGTCGTCGGCAGGCACATACACCGCCTGTACGGAAGTGATAGATCCTTTCCGAGTGGAAGTGATACGTTCTTGCATCGCACCCATTTCCGTAGCAAGAGTAGGTTGATAACCCACGGCGGAAGGCATACGCCCCAGCAATGCCGAGACTTCCGAACCCGCTTGCGTGAAACGGAAGATATTGTCAATAAAGAACAAAATATCGCGTTTTTCACCTTCACTTCCGGCATCACGGAAAGATTCCGCAACCGTCAGTCCGGACAATGCCACAGAAGCACGTGCACCCGGAGGCTCGTTCATCTGGCCGAATATCAGAGATACCTGCGACTTTTCCAATTCGTTATAATCAACTTTGGAAAGGTCCCAATCCCCTTTCTCCATACTTTCTTTGAATGCTTCGCCATAGCGAATAACACCCGACTCAATCATTTCACGAAGCAAGTCGTTACCTTCACGCGTACGCTCACCTACTCCGGCAAATACAGAGAATCCATTATGTTTCTTGGCAATGTTATTGATAAGTTCCTGAATCAATACGGTTTTTCCGACTCCCGCACCACCGAACAGACCGATCTTACCACCTTTGGCATACGGTTCGAGCAAGTCGATCACCTTGATACCCGTAAAGAGTACCTCCTGCACGGTAGTCAAATCTTCGAATTTGGGAGGATCGCGGTGAATGGAATATGCACCTTTCCGGTCGAGTTCCTTCATACCGTCAATAGAATCACCGACCACATTCATCAGTCGCCCTTTAATTTGTTCACCAATCGGCATTGTTATCGGACCTCCGGTAGGGCGCACTTTCATGCCTCTCTGAAGTCCGTCGGTACTATCCATAGCCACGGTGCGAACCGTATTTTCACCAATGTGTTGCTGTACTTCTACAATCAGTATTTTGCCGTTTGGCCTTTTTATCTCCAGTGCATCATGTATACTTGGTAACATCACTTCTGCATCTGTACCTTCAAAGTACACATCGACCACAGGGCCGATCACCTGGGATATATGTCCGATAATCTGTGACATAAGCAATCTTTTTTATATTATTCTTTTTCTTTCCTATTGAATCTTAAATAGTATGACAAGGAACGAATGCTTCGCGCTTTATCTGTTTTTACTATTATAATAACAGCTAAGTTCCACTTTTGTTCATCTATATTTTATTTCTGATAAACTATCACCTAAAGAAATAGTTATATAAACAACTGCGCAAATGTAGAAACAAATCCGTGAGATTGTTCTTTCTTTTTTAAAATTTGTCGTTCGATAACACTTGTTAGGCCAATAAAGACTACAAATAGACCAAAATAGAGTTTATAATATTACAAATAGTCAGCAAAAAGTTTCTGTTACTTATAAAATAACAACTGTATATGTTTGATTCTAATAAGTTTTCAGACTAATTGTTTATAATCAGAACATTAGCAAAAAAACAAAATAGTAGCACCGGCAACTAGTTTTGTGTTCGGACACATCCGAAGATACCTACCGATTTAAAAATAAAAACTCCAACTCGCCGGAATTTATAAATCCGGTGAGTTGGAGCTTTTATATTAAATATCGATCGGATATTTAATATACTTCCACCTTTTCAGCTATTCTCTTTGCCTTATCGCGCAAAGCGTCCAGATCGGAGTCGAGCGGAGCATAACACAGTACCACTCCCATACGACGGTTGACGCGGGTAAACGGCTTACCGAATATACGCAGGTAAGTATCTTCCTCTTTAGTGACTTCCTCCATTCCGCGGTATTGAGGACGTTCTTGGCTGGCTATCGGAGAAAGGATAACGGCACTCGCTCCTATCCTCTCTTGCTTAATGCCCGGAATAGGAAGTCCAAGCACAGCACGCAAATGAAGTTCGAACTCATTCAAATTCTGCGTTCCTGCCAATGTCACCATACCGGTGTCATGCGGACGGGGGGAAAGTTCGGAGAAGTAAACGCCATTCTCGTGGCTCAAGAAGAATTCAACTCCCCAAAGTCCGGCTCCCGTCAAAGCGCGGGTCACTTTCTCTGCCATTTCCTCCGCTTCTTTCAGGTGAGCAGGGTCAATGTGCGCAGGCTGGAAACTTTCACGGTAATCGCCTCCTTTCTGCACGTGGCCGATAGGCGGACAGAACAACGTGGGACCGTTCTTTTGAGTAACCGTCAATAGTGTTATTTCACTGTCGAACTTAATAAATTCCTCAATAATGAGCTCGCGGATATCACCACGGCTACCACTGCATCCATACTCCCAAGCGTGTTCAAGTTCGTCGGCACTTTTCACAAGTGACTGTCCCTTACCGGAAGAAGACATCAACGGTTTCACCACACAAGGGAAACCTATTTTAGCAGCGGCAGCTTTCAGTTCGTCTAATGTCTTAGCGTAAAAATATCTGGCAGTTTTCAGTCCGAGTTCTTTAGCAGCAAGATCACGAATGGCTTTACGATTCATCGTGAAGTTAACGGCACGGGCACTGGGAACCACCTGGATACCTTCCTTTTCAAAATCATACAGACGTTCCGTACGGATTGCTTCAATCTCCGGAACGATAATGTCCGGCTGATGTTTCTTAACGACACGCTCCAGTTCTTCGCCGTTCAGCATATCGAATACTTCACATTCGTCGGCTACTTGCATAGCAGGCGCTCCGGCATACGAGTCACAAGCAATAATGTGCTGACCTTTACGCTGGGCAGAAATTACAAACTCTTTTCCTAATTCCCCGGAACCGAGCAACAATATTTTCTTCATTATTTTGAGTGTTTTATGTTAATGATGCAAAATTAGTACATTTCGATGAAATATGGCTTTTTTAGTGACGTACTTTTGGATATTTATTGTGAAAACGGAAACCTAAGCCGAGCATCAGATAATTAGGGGTCTGGAAGTTCTGAAGATTATAACCGATGTGGAGGAAAGTACTGCGGGTAATTCCTATTTTCAGGGCTAATATCTGATAAAGCCCCCGCAAGTCACCACGACCGAGCACATTGGCTCCGATGCCTACGCCGATTGTAAAATATGGCATCACATACTCTGCACGTCCCGACACGCCGAGTGATAGTTGATGCTGGATGCCCGGTTTCAGAAATTGACGTGGAGGAGGCGTGCCGTTTCCATTCGAATCGACAATATAATCTTCCATATAGGTATATACATTGGCACTACCGTCGTAAACTCCGTCGAGCGAGGCACCAACACGAAATTTATAACCGAGGTTGTACATCGGCGCGAAGTTGAATCCTGCCACCGGATAACTACCGGGCGAGGCAATCTGTCTCCCGTCTCCTATATATACCCCCTTTCGCCGCCATGAGCCGAATAATACCAGATCATAACTTATGTGACGCGGAAAGCGGGGAATAGCCGGCCGAAGCAGAGACTTTGTAAGTTCTTCTTCTGTACGGTTAAAGTTATACACCAATCCGATTTTGGCTCCGGTGGTATTTACCCCTGCATTCGGGAATTTGGTATTGCCATTAGAGAAATGAGTGAAATCACCGCCAATGATTAAGTCGAAATAACGGGAAAATGCCCAGTTCAGATAGATACCTGCATTAATATAGGCATTCATTCGCGAACCGACTGCACCATTATAGGAATTATAATCATTATCATACGGTTTCCAACCGGCGGACAGACCGAAGTTCCATTCGTAGTTGAGCGAAAGACAGGGATTAAACCGGGCAATCCGCGCCCCCTGAAACACATAAAATGAGATAGGATCTCCAAGTTGTTTTTTATCTCCGAAGGTAGTGGCGGACAAGCCGAATCCCTGATAAGCACCACCATAAATACGGTCGGCACAGGTGTTGGGACGGAATTGGAATGAATATTTCAAATGAGCGGCAAAAGAGGTCTGAATGGGTTGCCAGCGTTCGTTTTCTCCCTGCAAGAAGGGATTGGTAGGAAACACATATTGCGGACGGACTTCCACCCCCAGACGATGAATAAAGCGATGAGGAGTATGCACAGAGAGCGTATCAAATCCATACCTCGAGAAACTGCTTTGCCGGATTTCATAAATATCATCCTGCCGAACCTCCTGTGCATTCAAGGAAATCCCCGGAAAAAATAGTACTACGCAAAGAATGATGACCTCCCACTTTAATACCTTTGGTCTCATATATGGTTTGTTTAGTCTTTATAAATTGGTGCGAACCTACAAATCAAGAGATTCGATGAATTTTGCCACATGATAACCGTCCATTAACCCATGGTGACAAGTGACGGAAATAGGTAACATCAACTTCTCCCCTTCCCGAAAGTATTTTCCTGTGGATATTTTCGGTACGCTGTCACCCGAACGCATGTTCGTGGGGTGCTTCATGTCTGTAAAGGTGAGCCACGGCACTGCCGAATAATGAATGGCATTGGGATGAAAAGTTCCTTCCTTATTCAATCCGGTAGTAGTTTGCAGTCGTTCCATTTCAGCTTTCGCTTTGAGGATAAAGGTCAGTTCATCGGGATCGTATTCAAAGGAAGCGAATGAGAATGTATGGTCGGCACGACCTACGGTAGCTTCGGGCAGGAGACTGTCATAACATACAACTTTTTCTCCTTCGATACGATAACGGAACTCTTCTACTTTGGCGGCAGCCGTGATGATACGATGCAGGAGCAAAAGGGAAAAGGAAACGCCTTTATTTTTGGCTTCCCGGTAAGCACGGGTACAGTCTACATTGACCGTTACACCGAAAAAAGGATCGTCAAAGGCACTAAAATGTTCAAAATGTTCTTTTCTGTTCCAAGTAGCAATATCAATAATCTTCTCAATCTGATTCATCTAAACACTCTTTTTATAGGTCTGTGGCATATAAACGACCGCTCAATCCTAAATTATCAAGCGGTCGCTTTCTCTAATATCTATAATTGGCTGTAATTATCATCTTGTTTTTTCAACATCTGATTACTGGTGTTGCTCATGCAACAAGTCATTTACAGTCTTTACCGGATTAAAGGTAGTAAGCGGTACTTCTACGAATACCGTATTCCAGTCACTCATGGCACCATTCCATAAGCCGGGAAGCTCAAGAGCCTTCAAGTCTTTACCATTCTTCGATTTATATGAAATGAAACCGGTTGCTTTATCTACAAATCTCACTAAGTCAAACTTATGTCCTTTGTAATCACGAACAGCACAAACCAAGTCTACCGGATTGAAGTGAGTTCCCTTCTCAAACATTTCCTTTTTTGCAGGGTCATTCATGTCAATCTGAGAACTTTCGAGGATTTGCAGGGAGATTGTTCCGTCGCTATTGTATGCCAGGAACGGACCACCACCCGGTTCGCCTACGTTCTTCACCATACCGCAGACACGCATCGGACGGTTCAACTTCTGTTTCAGATAGATCACCAACTCGGCGTCTTCGAGATTTTTCACTTCGGGATTCTTGCAGAAAAGTTGTTTTTGCAGGAACTGAAGAATTTCCATAACTTGCTCATGCGTATATTTTCCGCTATCAAGCAACTCAAGATACTCGAAAGCTTTTTTCTGCAAAGTTACCAGTACACCGGCAATCAGTTTCTTATAAGTCACTGTGTCAGCTTTCAGTTTATCGGGCACTACATTGTCGATATTCTTGATAAAGATAATATCGGCGTCAAGGTCATTGAGGTTCTCGATCAGTGCACCGTGTCCTCCCGGGCGGAACAACAGTTTACCGTTATCGCGGAACGGTTGGTTGTCCATATCGGCTGCAATAGTGTCCGTGCTCGGTTTCTGCTCGGAGAAGGTGATGTAGTAATCCACTCCGTAGCGTTTCGCAAATTCTCCGGTCTTTTCTTCCACTAGTTTCTTGAATAGTTCGCGATGTTCCGTAGATACAGTGAAATGTACATTGACCTTGCCACTTTTTCCGGCAGCATACATAGCACCTTCAGCAAGATGTTCTTCGAGCGGGGTACGCGGGCCTTCGGGATATTTGTGGAATTTGAGCAGCCCTTTCGGAAGTGCACCGTAATTCAATCCGGCCGTTTCGAGCAATGCGGCTACCACAGCTTTATAATTGCCTTCTTCCAGTAGTCCCGGTATGTCTTTTCCGGCAGTACGCTGGCAGGCTACATTCAAATCGTCATAGAAAGCAAAATTCCTGATACCGTCAAAAAATGCCTGTTCGAACTTTGTAGTGGGCTTGTCATATTCGGCAGACAGAAACTCGAACAAGTTCTTGAACATACGACTCGCAGCACCCGAGGCAGGAACGAATTTCACAATAGTCTTATCTGTGTTCTTATATGCGTCCCAAGCAGCTAAATAAGCTTTTTGTTCTTCTGCATCGGGAGCTAAGATACCTTTCTCTATGGAAGCAGCCGCATCCAGTTTCAAAAAAGGGAAACCCGTCTGGAAGCATGCTAGTTGCTCTGCTATTTGCGCTTCCGTGATGCCTTTTTTGGCAAGCAACTCTTTGTCCTGTGTCGTTATCATACTATCTATTTTAATTAATTGATGCCCAAAAATACAAAATGTTATTTACTTCTTACCGAATAACCAAGAAAAAAAGTAATTTTACGTCGAATTAACAAGATTGAATATGGACGACTTTTTTACATCAGAGGAAAAAAAGGAGCTTTTTTCACTCTACCGGCATTTAATGCAATCCGCCGGAGACAGTATTTCCTGGAGGGATTGCCAAAAGTTAAAGAAACATCTAATCAAAGCCGCCCAATGTAACGGGTTGCAACGCAATAACTTCGGGATGAATCCCGTCATCAGAGATTTACAAACGGCTGTTATCGTAGCCGAGGAAATCGGAATGAAAGGTTCGTGCCTTATCGGAATCATGCTGCATGAAATTGTGAAAGCACATATCCTGAGCATTGAGGACGTGAACATCGAATACGGGGAAGATGTAGGCAGTATCATCAAAGGACTGGTGAAAACGAATGAACTGTACTCCAAGAGTCCGGCTATCGAATCGGAGAATTTCCGCAACCTTCTCCTGTCATTTGCCGAAGATATGCGTGTGATCCTGATTATGATTGCCGACCGTGTGAACGTAATGCGCCAGATTAAGGATACCGGAAACGAGGAAGACCGCGTCAAGGTTGCGAATGAGGCAGCTTACTTATATGCTCCACTGGCACACAAGCTGGGGCTTTACAAGCTAAAGTCGGAGCTGGAAGACTTATCATTGAAGTACACCCAACGGGAAACGTATTATTATATAAAGGAGAAGCTGAACGAGACGAAAGCTTCCCGCGACAAATATATTGCCGCCTTCATCGAACCGATAAAAAAGAAGGTCGCGGAAGCCGGACTGACGTTCGACATTAAGGGACGCACCAAGTCAATACATTCTATATGGAACAAGATTCAGAAGCAGAAGACTCCGTTTGAAGGGATTTATGACTTGTTCGCTATTCGTATTATCCTGGATTCCGATCCGGAACCCGCTAAGGAAAAGCAGGAGTGCTGGCAGGTGTATTCTATTGTGACGGATATGTACCAACCGAACCCGAAGCGTCTGCGCGACTGGCTCTCGATTCCGAAAAGTAATGGTTATGAGTCGTTGCACATCACCGTCATGGGGCCGGAAGGAAAATGGGTGGAGGTACAGATCCGTACCCGCCGAATGGACGAAATCGCAGAGCGGGGTTTGGCCGCCCACTGGAGATATAAAGGTATCAAAGGCGAGACGGGACTGGACGAATGGCTGACTTCCGTCAGGGAGGCACTGGAAAACGCCGACAACGATTCGATGAAGGTGATGGACCAGTTTAAAATGGACCTTTACGAAGACGAGGTATTTGTATTTACCCCGAAAGGGGATTTATTCAAACTTGCCAAAGGAGCTACTGTACTCGATTTTGCATTTCATATTCACAGTAAGCTGGGATGCAAATGCATCGGCGCCAAAGTGAACGGCAAAAATGTACAGTTGAAACAGAAGCTTAACAGCGGCGATCAGGTGGAAATCATGACATCGAACACCCAGACACCAAAACAGGACTGGCTGAACATCGTGACGACCTCTAAAGCACGCACCAAGATACGGCAGGCACTCAAAGAAATGGTGGCACGCCAGCACGCTTTCGCTAAAGAGACGCTGGAACGAAAGTTCAAAAACCGCAAACTGGAATATGATGAAGCGACAATGATGCGCCTTATCAAGCGTCTGGGATTCAAAAATGTGACGGAGTTTTATCAGAAAATAGCGGACGGAGCGCTGGATGTCAACGAGACGCTGGATAAATATGTCGAACAGCAGAAACGGGACAACGACACGCATGATGAAATTATTTACCGTAGCGCCGAGGGTTACAATTTGCAGGCTGCACAGGAGGAATCAACATCCAAAGAGGACGTGCTTGTGATCGACCAGAACCTGAAAGGACTGGAATTTAAACTGGCAAAATGTTGTAATCCTATTTACGGAGATGATGTGTTCGGATTCGTGACAGTGAGCGGAGGTATCAAGATTCACCGGGCAGACTGTCCGAATGCTACGCAAATGCGCGAGCGTTTCGGCTACCGGATTGTGAAAGCACGTTGGGCGGGTAAGTCGGTAGGTACGCAATATCCTATTACGCTGCGTGTTGTAGGGCATGATGATATCGGTATCGTAACAAATATCACTTCTATCATTTCCAAAGAGAATGGTATCACGCTGCGTTCTATCGGGATTGATTCCAACGACGGGTTGTTCTCCGGAACGTTGACTGTCATGGTAGGTGACACCGGACATCTGGAAGCTCTTATCAAGAAGCTACGGACGGTAAAGGGAGTAAAACAAGTAAGCCGGAATTAAGAACCGAATCTATATAAAAATAGTGACGCTATCCACAAGTAATAGCGTCACTATTTTTATATCATAGCGTCATAATGCCATAGGGATAATGAGGCCTTATCTCACTTTCTTTTTGATATAATATGGATACGTTATCAGCACAAAGAACAGTAAGGCGACCGAAGCAACGATTTGTCCTATGTAAAACATTTGATCGGTATCCGTATCCATATAGCACGCAACAGCAATTCCAAGTGTAATGCCGGCTTCACCAGCCAACAGATGAGTTGTATTGGCCGTACCCCGTTGACAATGGTGAGACAGTTTTACGAACATCACCAGAAATTCCGGCATTATCAGTCCTAATCCCAATCCCAGCAGAACGGAAGAAATACCGCTAGAATAACCTGCTTTCAACAGGCAGATTGCCAGTATCTCCAATCCGAGTCCCATAATCACCAACCTCAGCGTTTTCTCTTTCAGGATAAACAAGCGAGCGATAACCAGGGAAGCCAGATAGCCCATTCCCACTCCGGCGAAAAAGGGCATAGATACACCCGTATCTCCCAGTACGATATCGTTGAGGGAAGGATGTACAAGCGGAATCAGTAACCCCGGTATAAACGTTATCAGGATCAGGTTGATGGCAGGAACCCACCCGCGAAGCAGCAGAAAGCGGTCGAATGAATACAGCTTAGTGACAAACGGTGCACGAAAGGGAACATAAACACCGGCTACTGTCAGAATCCCCAAAGCACCAGTAGTAACGGATACCGTTAGCAAAGTCTTAAATGCATAGTGTTGGTCGAACCAGACGCCGAGGATAATTCCGAGAATCATTCCCAGTCGTGCTATCCATGAAAAACTGACGTTTCCGGCACTACGAAGCGTAGAGTTCGTAATGTCAATGGCTAGCGTAATTCCTGCGGTAGTAGCGATACCGAATGCCAGTCCCTGCACGGTGCTCAGCAGGATAAGTTCCGTAATGTTTGTCACAAAAGCATAACCTACCGTTGCCGCTACCATAAGGGCAAAAGAAAACAGGCATACATTCTTACGTTTGTATGCATCTACCAGATAGGCATGGAAAGGACCGATAAGGAACATTCCCAGCGTGAAAAAGAGAAAGATAACCCCTGTCTCCGTCACCGGCAATCCGAGACGTTCCGACATTTCAATGGGAAGCACCGGAAACAACACGTACAAGGATATAAACAACAGCAAATTAGCTACACATATCCGCATAAAATGTACTGTCCACAATTTAACTGCCATATATTATCTTAATATTGTTCCTTCTCGTTGGGGAAGTAGCAATTCTTCACGTCGGATACGTAACGGCTGATCGCGTCGGTCATTACCGTGTATAAATCGGCATAACGGCGAAGGAAACGCGGACGGAATCCGTTGTTCATCCCAAGCATATCCTGAATAACCAATACCTGACCGTCTACATGACCACCGGCACCAATACCGATAATAGGGATTGTCAGTTCGGCAGCTACACGTTCGGCAAGAGTAGCGGGAATCTTTTCGAGAACAATGGCGAAACAACCCGCTTCTTCAAGCAGATGAGCGTCACGAATCAGTTTGTCCGCTTCAGCATCGTCCTTGGCACGCACAGTATAGGTTCCGTATTTATTGATTGACTGCGGCATTAGTCCCAAGTGTCCCATGACCGGAATGCCTGCACTGATAATACGTTTCACCGTGTCGATGATTTCTTCTCCACCTTCCAGTTTCAATGCGTCTGCATGGCTTTCTTTCATAATACGGATAGCAGAAGCAAGGCCTTCCATTTCATTTCCCTGATAGGAACCGAAAGGCATATCGACTACCACCATAGCACGTTTTACTCCGCGAACCACGGATTTAGCATGATAAATCATCTGGTCGAGAGTGATAGGCAATGTAGTCACATTACCCGCCATTACATTAGAAGCAGAGTCGCCTACAAGGATTACATCCATTCCCGCACCGTCTACAATTTGTGCCATAGTGTAATCATACGCAGTAAGCATAGATATTTTTTCGCCTCTCTGTTTCATTTCAACCAGGCGATGAGTAGTCACTTTTCTTGTATCATCTGATATATAACCAGCCATGTCTTTTAAATTTTAAATTAAAAACTAAAGTACCATAATAGCGTCGGACGCTATCAAAAATTGCGGCAAAGTTATAACATTTAATTCATAACTGGGAAAGAAAAACAAGAAATCCTTTCAATCGTTCTCTAAAATTGCCTTGCAACGATTAAAAGGATAAACTGAAATATTGTAGGAAATAGCGTTAACGTTGCATCGTAAGCAATTTTTCGTAGGTCATTTCCGCAAAGTCATCTATTATATAGTGTGCTTTTCCGGTAATGGCCTTTCGTGTGTTAGTAGTGGCGAGACCGATAACGGTAGCACCGGATGTCATTCCGGCTTGCAACCCGTGGAAAGAGTCTTCAAATACGTAGGTGTTTTCGGGAGTCGCACTGAATACTTCCATACCCAACAGGAAACAATCGGGAGCAGGCTTGGAATGGGCGAACATCTCGCCGGTCAGGATTCGGTCTACCATTCCTTTAAATTCGGGGTGAGCGTTATAAACATTCTGCATCTTATCTTCATTGGAACTGGTCACCACCGCTATCTTTGCACCATGACGGCGAAGGTCAGCGATAAAAGCTTCTACACCGGGAATATATTCGTAGGACATCGCTTTCTCAAAGAGATTGAGGCGGGCGGTTATTTCTTCCTGAGCTTCCGGTTTGTCCGAGAAATATTTCTCATAGATTTGTGTCAATGTTTGCCCTTTAATACAGCGGCCGAAGTCTTCTTCCCCTAGGTACTTATGCCCTTGCTCGTTCCAAAAGACAGTATACTGGGTTTCGGTGTCCATAATCACACCGTCAAAATCGAATAATACTGCAATTATTTTTGTTGTATCCATAGCTAAACTTTCTTTTTACCTTAAACGTTAAACCTTGTGTATTGACTTGTGCAAAGTTCCGAATAATCATCGAATCAGGCAAATTATTCGTACCTTTGCACTACTTAAAAAAACGTAACTTTCGTTTTTCATCCAACATTAAAGATTCAGACGCATGAGTAAAAACGACCCGCATATATTAGGAAAAGAGAGTATCGGCAAACTGCTGTTGCAGTATTCTATCCCTGCCATTATCGGGATGACAATTACTTCTATCTACAATATTATTGACAGCATATTCATCGGGCACGGTGTAGGCGCCATGGCTATCGCCGGACTGGCGGTGAGTTTCCCTCTGATGAATCTGGTGGTTGCCTTCTGTACACTTGTTTCTGCCGGAGGTTCCACGCTCGCATCTATCCGGCTAGGGCAGAAAGATATGAAAGGGGCTACGGAAATCCTGTCGCACACGTTAATGCTTTGTATCACCAATTCTTTCTTTTTCGGAATATTGTCTTTTATCTTCCTCGATGATATACTGGTCTTTTTCGGTGCCAGCGCAGATACGCTGCCTTATGCCCGCAGCTTTATGCAGGTTATTTTATTAGGAACACCGATCACGTATACGATGATCGGGCTGAATAACGTGATGCGTGCCACCGGATATCCGAAGAAGGCTATGATTACTTCCATGGCAACGGTGCTCTCCAACATCATCCTCGCTCCTATCTTTATCTTTCACTTTGAATGGGGAATGCGGGGAGCTGCCACGGCAACAGTCATTTCACAGTTGATCGGTATGGTGTGGGTAGTGAGCCATTTCTTCAAGCAGGACAGTACGGTACATTTTGAAGGGAAGGTATGGAAGATGAAGCGTAGAATCGTCGGCAATATCTTCGCTATCGGCATGTCGCCGTTCCTGATGAATGTATGTGCTTGTGTCATAGTAATCATTATCAATAACAGTCTACAAAATCATGGAGGCGATATGGCTATCGGGGCATATGGTATTATCAACCGGTTACTAACGCTTTATGTAATGATTGTGCTCGGATTAACTATGGGAATGCAGCCTATTGTAGGCTACAACTTCGGAGCACAGAAGATAGACCGGGTGAAACAGACGTTGAAACTGGGAATTGTTTCGGGGGTGGTTATCACCAGTAGCGGATTCTTTATCTGTGAACTTTTTCCCCATGCAGTATCGGCCATTTTCACAGACAGCGATCATTTGATCGATCTTGCCGTCGACGGGCTTCGCATCACGGTGATTATGTTCCCATTCGTAGGAGCACAAATTGTTATCGGTAACTTCTTCCAAAGCATCGGCAAGGCTAAAATAAGTATTTTCCTGTCGTTGACACGGCAGTTGCTTTATTTGTTGCCTTGTTTGTTACTTTTCCCTAATTGGTGGGGATTGAAGGGGATCTGGATTAGTATGCCGGTGTCGGATGCGTTGGCATTTATCACGGCGGTAGTCAGTTTAATAATCTATATCAAGAAGGTTTCCAAACAACATCCGATAGCAGAATAAGGTAGTATCTACCCTATTCTGCCTGTTATTTCTATTCGGTTTTGATACTCTTTACCGGATTTTCATTGGCAATATACCATGCTTTGAGTACCACACAAAGTATAATCAGCAATTGAACAAATAAGGCTGTACCTATAAAAAGTAACGGATTCAAATCAATCTGTTCTGCAAACTGGTCGAGCCATGCCCGTCCTGCAAAATAAGACACAGCCGTACCTATCAGGATAGAAATGACGGAAACGCAAAGAATATCGCGTGTCAGTAACCTCAAGATGTGTGAGGCTTCTGCTCCGTTCACCTTCCGGATAGCTATCTCTTTGCTCCGGCGTTGAGTTTCATCGTTTACATAGCCAATCAGTCCCATGATGACAATCAGCAGAATGAAAGCAGAAGTAATCCAGACGGAATTGCGGAAACGATACACATCTTTATATACACCTTTTATTATATCATCAACCAAGACAAAGCGTAAAGCGACATTCGGGAATGTATTTTCCATAAACTTATTCAGACGTTTCAGATTTTCACTATAAGGTTCTTTCAGGCGAACATTGAATGCATGATTCGCATGATACTTCTCATCTCCGATCAGCGCAATGGGAGACTGGGGTGAATAAAAGCTAGTGTTGCGGATATCCCGGAAAACACCTACAATCGTTCCCGGAACGTCATTCAACCGCTTCCCCACTGCACCGTCGGTCCACTTCATCAGGCGCACCACTTCTTCATTTACCAGCAGATCGTCCTGCTTTTTCAAATCAGTTCCTTCTATTATTTTGATACCCATTACTTCAGGATAATTATAATGGCAATAGTTGAAATTGAGTGTAGTAATCCGTTTACCCTCGTTATTCATCAGCCCTCGTGTCCAATACTCGCCAAGCACACTATTCGCTGCAACCGTTACTCCCTCTACCATGGGTTGGCGGCGCAATTCATCCTTTATATGCGCTACCGTCTTTCCGGGAAGCCAACTTTCGGCTTGAGTCAAACCAGGCACAACGATCCCCATATCTCGGTTCATAAGATGACTGTATTGTAATAAAGTGACCAATAGTAACCCCAAAACGAAAGATACTCCTGTAAATTGCACAAATAGCAGAGAGCGTTTCCAACCTTTCTTTCCGTCGGTATACCGACGGAACACTTGCGTGACGGGAATACGTGAAAATAGTCGTCCCGGCATGCCGCCCGCCACGATGAAAAGTACAAGGATAGTGAGTAACGGCACCCATAATGTTTCCCATGTAAAAAGCGAAGAAAGCCGGACAGAAAGTAAATCTTCAATCAAGCCACGTGTATTGAAAATCAGTAAGAAGCTAAGTAATACGGAGATAATGACAAGGACTCCTGTCTCTACCAGAAACATATTGAAGATATTGGTCGAACTAGCTCCATTACATTTATGTACACCTACTCCTTTCGCACGGCGGCTCAAAGTGGCAATGGATATCAACATATAATTCATGATTGCTACAAAGAAAACAGCAAAGCCGAGGAATCCGTAAATAGCCAGCCGTTTCTGTACTTCAGGAGAGGACAAATGACGCTTCACCAGTGGGATAGCACTAAATTCAACTTTCCAGCCGTCCAGATCCAAAGACGTATATTTTTTAATCACTCGCTGAATATTACTGTTCACCTTATCAATATCCGAAGCATCGCGTAAACGGAGAAAAGCATAAAAGACATCATTTCCTCTCCAACCTGCTCCTCCCTGATAACCACCGTTCCGATGAACAGACACAACAAAGTCGTGAACGAGCATCGTATTTTCCGGTACGTCCTTATATATGCCACGAATGGTAAAGTCATGTCGTTTATCTGCCGAAAGCACCTTTCCTATAGGATTTTCATCCCCAAATATTCTACGGGCAAAGCTTTGAGATACAAAAACGCTTCCGGGCATAATCATATCTTTGGGGGTTCCTTTCAGTACCGGTATGCCGAAGGTCTGAAAGAAACAAGTGTCTCCGTAAATGTAATTTATATCAGATAGCAGTTTATCTTCATAATAAATACTAAAACCTGTTTGAGGAAGTACACAACTGGCTGTTTCTATTTCATCGGGCATATCTTGCGCCAAAGTAGCTGCCACCACATCAAAGACGGTATAATCATAGCTATTTTCTCCATCATCCCCTCTTGTCTCTCCTGTACTGGCATTTGTCATCTGACACCGCACAAGAGCCAGACGTTCCGCTTCCGGATAGCATTGTTCATAGCTCAGTTCAAAGGCTATTTGTGAGAAAAGCAGCACACCAATGGTAAGACCTAAAGAGAGGGATATTACTCTTATGATATTCGACCCGCATTCGCGTAACAATGTGCATAAAGTATAGTAGATTTGTCTCATTGTCGATTTCTCATTTAGGCTGTTACACTCGCTACAATACTTCCATCGAACAAATGTACAGTGCGATGAGCAAAACTCGCATCATGCTGTGAGTGAGTCACCATAATAATTGTAGTTCCTTCCTTATTCAGTTCTGTCAGCAGGTTCATTACTTCGGCACCATTCTTTGAATCAAGGTTACCCGTAGGCTCATCGGCAAGAATTAGTTTAGGATTGGTGACAACCGCACGGGCGATTGCCACACGTTGTTGCTGCCCGCCGGAGAGTTGTTGCGGGAAGTGTTTGGCACGGTGGCTGATGTTCATCCGTTTCAGAATATCTTCTACCATTCGGCGACGTTCGGAAGATTTTAGTCCCAGATAAGTAAGCGGAAGTTCCACGTTTTCATAAACATTCAATTCGTCTATCAGATTGAAACTCTGAAATACAAAACCTAACTTACCCTTACGCATATGAGTACGTTCTTTCTCTTTCAGCCCGGCAACTTCCTGCCCCATTAACTGATAGGAGCCTTCGGTAGGATTATCCAAAAGTCCGAGGATATTCAACAAAGTGGATTTACCACAGCCCGAGGGTCCCATAATAGCTACGAACTCTCCTTCTTTTACTTCTAGATTTACATGATTCAATGCAACCGTCTCCACTTCGGAAGTACGGAATACTTTACTGATGTTTTCGATTTGTATCATTTTTCTCAATTATATTTTAAATTCATTATATTTCAATTATTCATTCGCTATGCTGTTCACCGGATTCTCATTAGCAACTTCCCATGCTTTAAGTATTACACAAACTAGTATCACAACTAATACAAACGCTATGACTCCGGCAAATAACCAAATACTCAGATTGACGGATTCACTAAATTGTTCCAACCATTTCATACCTATCCAATAGGCCAGTCCTGCACCGATAAGCACCGCCGGAAGGGCTGTCCACAATACGTTTGCGGAAAACAATTTCAATATGCCACAAGTATCCGCACCATTCACTTTTCGGATAGCAATCTCTTTCCTGCAAAAACGAATCTCGTCACCGACATATCCCAACAATCCCATTAAAGCTATAAAGAAAATAGAGATTGACGCCAAAAGTACTGCATTCCGAAAACGTGTAATATCCGTATATTGCTCATCCAGCTTTTGAGTCAGCGAATAAAAGATAATGTCTTCTGTTGGAAAAGTTTCCGCCATTAATGCATTCAGTTTCTTCAGGTTCTCATCAAAAGGCTCTTTCAATCGTACGTAATGAAGCCCCGGGTTAGAATCACTACCGCTTCCCAACAGTAATACCGGATACTGAGGATGATATACACTTTGAACAGAGAAATTCTTCATTACGCCAACGATTGTAACTTCCTTTCCCCATATAGACAACTGTTTCCCTATCGGCTCATCCGTCCATCCGGCCCGACGTACAAACTCTTCATTCACTAAGGCCTCTTTTGGAGATGTTACATTTTTGCCATGTAATATCTGTATTTTCATCATAGGCACAAAATCATCTCCGATCCACTCAAACCGGCCTTTGATAGTCCGTCCTTCCCCCACATTGAACACCTCTCCCGACCAACTTCTCCAGATGGCCTGCTGACCTACCCCATGTTCCTCAACCATAGGCAAATTCATAAAAAAACTCTTGGCATTTTGCCGGTTACTGCCCAGCTTCTTCCAACCCATTACCACGCGTTCGGGATTATATCCCAAATCTTTGTTCATCGCCATGTGATATTGGCAGAATACAACCATAAGAAAACCTAAAATAAAAGTCATACCGGCAAATTGGATAAACAACAACGGACGTTTCCAAGATGTCTTACGTTCTGCATAACGTCGAAAAACTTGCGTTACAGGAATTGATGCGAATATGCTTGCCGGTATGGCGCCCGCCAAGATAAAAACAACCAAAAGTACGGTCAACGGTACCCAAAGTGTCTGCCACGTAAAAAGTGAACTTAAACGTATACCGGCAATTTCTTCCACAAACTCCCGAAACTGAAAAATGAGCAACATCGTCAGCAATACTGAAATGAAAAGAACAAGAGCTGTCTCTGTCAGAAACATTCTAAAAATACTGTTATCTGTTGCACCACAACATTTGTGTACTCCGATAGACTTTGCCCTCCTGGCTAAAGATGAAACGGCAATGAGCACATAATCAAAAGCTGCAATCAACAAGATTGCAATCCCTAGCACGGACATCATTAATATCATAAGCCGTACTGTCGGATCTGCCGTATGATATTCTAATAAAGGACGGAAAGAAAAACGATGAGATTTCTTTTTATTCGAGGAGTCAGCCATGTATTTCTTAAGCATATCAGGTATTCGTGCTTCTACCGCCTTTATATCTTTAGCAGGATCGCGAAAGCGAATAATCGACATATAACTGATATCATATCCCCAGCCCCCACGAGCCAGATTCCACAACTTGCTCATCGGTACCACTACATCAAAATGTATATCTGCGTTTTCACCCATATCTTCAAAGACACCACGTATGCTCATCGGCTCTTTGCGGTCAACGGATAAAGTCTTGCCTATAACACTTTCCAAACTGTTCCCTTCTCTTATTTTTTCCGCCAACGAACGGGATATGAATAAAACATCAGGACGGGTTAGTTCTTCTGCCTTACCGATTAACAGTTTTAAACCCAATGTGGAAAACAAATGTTCGTCAGCATATATCGTAGACTCCGTTAGGCGAACATTTCCATTATAAAAAACATTTGTTCCCATGTCCCTCAATATGGTGGCATCCTCCACTTCTTTCGGGAAGTTCTCACGCATAGCCGCTGAAAAAGGACCATAAGTAAAAGGTCCATCCATATATGTGACATATAACTGCTCCGACTGAGGACAAAAATTATAGTAACTCAACTGGAAAGCAACACAGGAAAACAATAAGATACCAACAAATATCCCCAATGTCATTGAGATAATCTTGATAATATTCACACCTCGTTCATGGAGCAACGTTTGAATCGTATAATAAAAGTGTCTCATCATTAATTTATTTTGTTATATCTTCAATTTGAAAAACAGAAAGTATGCCAAAGTCATCTTTTCACTCATTATCAACCAGTTATACTATTCAACATCAGATAGTTTTTGTCTAATAATTAGACAGTGATGTCTAATTATTAGACAAAGATCAATAGTTCAGTTCTTTCTCATAAAGAATCGAAAGTAGATATTTCCGCCTCTTTATTGTTCTTTTTTTCCTATTTATCATAAGTAATCATCGTTATCTCATTTGAAAACTCTATCTTCGCATCAAGTTTTCAATAACTAAATATTTTATTTATGTTAAACAAGAATTTATTCACTCTTCTGTCCTGTCTGCTTCTGACCGGGTGTGGTATGATCGACTATCATCCCTATGATGTGCGTATCAGTGGAGAGACAGATGTAAACGCTCATAACATTGAACAAATAGAAACTGACTGTAAAGGTAAAAAGACAATCCGCTTTGTCACTATGGGCGACTCACAACGGTGGTACGATGAAACGGAGGATTTCGTAAAAGCAATCAATAAGAGAAATGATATCGACTTCGTTATTCATGGCGGAGATATGAGTGACTTCGGAGTTACTAAAGAATTTCTTTGGCAACGGGATATTATGAACGGATTGAGTGTTCCCTATGTAACCCTCATAGGAAACCATGATTGTCTGGGTACGGGGGCAGAAACGTACAAAGCGATATTCGGTCCTACCAACTTCTCCTTTATTGCCGGTGATGTGAAATTCGTTTGTCTCAATACGAATGCATTGGAATATGATTACTCAGAACCTGTACCGGATTTCACCTTTATGGAAAATGAACTGACAAACAGGACAGATGAATTTAACAAAACAGTCATAAGTATGCATGCACGACCGTATACAGACGTATTCAATGACAATGTAGTAAAAATGTTCCAGCATTATGTCAAACAATATCCCGGAATTCAGTTTTGCACTGCCGCCCATACTCATCACTATCGGGATGATGTGATTTTTGATGACGGCATACACTATGTTACCAGTGACAGCATGGACAAGCGTACTTACCTGGTATTTACCATAACCCCGGAGAAATATGAATATGAACTGGTTAAATATTAAATACATCGGACGGGCAGGACTGATAATTATCCTGTTATTCTTTACCTGTCCAAGTTCAGCTACTTGTAAAACAGATACAGTTATCAATACATACAAGCGCGATTCATTATATTTTGCAGTAAAAGCTGACTCAATTATCGCCTTTCATACAGGAGACTCTTTGTTTACTATCATCAAGGCAGACACTGTGCTACCCGTTATACCCAAAGCTGTAAAGAGAACCGGTTATGACAATCGGGTACATCGCTTCCGCAAAAACTGGGAACGGATTATCCCGACTCATGCTAAAATCCAATATGCCGGAAACATGGGATTGCTCTCCTTCGGTACAGGGTGGGATTACGGAAAACGGAATCAATGGGAAACAGATATATTGCTCGGATTCATCCCGAAATATTCGTCGAAAAAGACAAAAGTGACAATGACACTGAAACAGAACTATATGCCCTGGAGTATTAATATAGGAAAAGGATTCTCGACGGAACCTCTTGCCTGCGGACTCTACCTGAACACTGTCTTCGGAGATCAGTTCTGGGTAAACGAACCGGACCGTTATCCTAAAGGGTATTATGGATTTTCGAGCAAAGTACGTATTCATATTTATATGGGACAACGACTGACTTATGACATTGACCCGCAACGCAGATTTTTAGCTAAGTCGGTTACTTTTTTCTATGAAATAAGTACTTGTGACCTTTATCTGGTTAGTGCCGTACAAAACAGTTATCTCCGCCCCCGTGATTATTTGAGCTTATCTTTCGGATTAAAGTTCCAATGGCTATAAAATATTTTTCGTAAATTTGGAAAATTTTTCAAACCTCCTAAAACAAAGGAGGTTTGAAAGAAAGGCTAAAATCGAGGTAACGCAGTCAAACCATTTTGATTCTTGACTGCCAAATCTGTAGTATCACAATAAAAAAAAGAAAGGACGTAAAATGAAGACTAAAGCGATTTTTCTTGATGTGGACGGAACTCTAATCAGTTTCAAAACACATAAAATACCACAAACAACGATTGATGCCCTAAATCAGGTACATAACAATGGCATTAAGATTATTATAGCAACAGGCAGAGTGGCGACAGACCTTGGCGAACTGGACGCCATCCCGTATGATGCGGTCGTCTCACTGAACGGTTCCCATTGCCTGCTCCGTGACGGCACTGAAATCACTTCCCGCCAAATCAGTCATGAAGATTTCAGAAAAGTCCGTAATCTTGCAGAAAAATATGGTTTCCCTTTGGCATTGGAAGTAGATAAAGGAATATTTGTCAATTATGTAAATGATACCGTTATAGCACTTTCCGAACTTACCAATCATCCGATTCCTCTGGTTGTGGACATAGACAAGGAATTTAATGAGTGTAAGTGTCGCCAACTTTGCATTTATTGTGGTGAAGATGTAGAGAAGGAAATTATGACGCAACTTCCCAACTTGACTGTTTCGCGTTGGAATCCGTATTTCGCAGATGTGAATGTTGCCGATACGAACAAGGCTTCAGGAATGGCTGATATGGCAGATTATTTAGGTTTTTCTTTGGATGAAAGCATGGCATTCGGAGACGGTGGCAACGATATACCCATGCTCCGTGCGGCAGGAACCGGTATTGCGATGGGCGGCGCATCGGATTTGATCAAGAACTATGCCGACTATGTTACAGACGATGTGGACGAGGACGGCATTTATAATGCCCTAGCTCATTTTGGGATAATTTAGGTCAAATATTTATTTAACCATGACAACACAGTTTTTCTGGCCTGTTCCTATGATTTTTGTGCTATTGTTCCCCGTATTGCCAATCCTTTCAATATAGTAGCTCCGCTACATGCTTCTTTCAGATGATTTTCTGTGTCGGACAGGCCACTTCCTTCATGGGTATAAAAAGGAATTACTATTTGTCCCTTCTCATTCGGCTTTTCCAGAGATTTTTCCGTAAGTTTGTACCTGATAAACTTAATCGAATATGAGCAAATCGGGAACAATCATCATTGTAGACGACAACAAAGGAGTACTGACTGCCGTAGAGATCTTGCTGAAAAGTTATTTTTCAAAGGTCGTCACACTTTCTTCACCTGTCACCCTCATCACTGTGATGCAGGAAGAAATGCCGGAAGTGATATTGTTGGATATGAACTTCACTTCGGGAATCAATACCGGTAATGAAGGTTTGTTCTGGTTGCACGAGATAAAGAAAGTACGTCCGGAACTTCCCATCGTACTCTTTACTGCATACGCCGACATTGAACTCGCTATCCGGGGAATCAAGGAAGGAGCGACGGATTTCATCGTGAAACCCTGGAACAACCAAAAACTGGTAGAGACTTTACAAACCGCCGCACAGTCTGTGAGAAACGGGAAAAAAGGAGGAGCAAGAAAGGAATCCGCCGGTGTCCAGCCGATATATTGGGGAGAAAGTAAAGCCATGCAACAACTCCGAATGTTGATTGAAAAGGTTGCCGTTACAGATGCCAACATCCTGATTACAGGTGAAAACGGAACAGGGAAAGAAATTCTGGCACGAGAAATCCATGCGCTTTCCAATCGACGACAAAAGGAAATGATTGCCGTAGATATGGGAGCTATCACTGAGTCACTATTCGAAAGTGAACTTTTCGGCCATGTGAAAGGTTCTTTCACAGATGCGCATACCGACCGGACAGGTAAGTTCGAAGCCGCAGATAAAAGTACGTTATTCCTTGACGAGATAGGAAACTTGCCCTATCATCTGCAAGCCAAACTGCTGACTGCCATTCAACGAAGAAGCATCGTGCGAGTGGGAAGCAATAGCCCGATGCCGATCGACATCCGCCTGATTTGTGCCACCAACCGTAATTTGCAAGAAATGGTAGATAACGGAGAATTCCGGGAAGATTTACTCTATCGTATCAATACAATCCATATAGAGATACCTTCGCTCCGGGAACGGAAAGAAGATATTATTCCTCTTGCCGAAAGGTTCATGATCCGCTTCTGCAAGCAATACGACAAAGAGCCGATGAAATTCAGTTCTGCGGCAAAAGAAAAACTGTCAATACATCCTTGGTACGGAAATATCCGTGAGCTGGAGCACGTTATTGAGAAAGTTGTCATCATTAACGATGAGCCGCTGATTCCTGCTGAGATCCTTCAATTATCTTCCCGGAAAATAGAATCTCCGGAAAGAAACATCTCCACTTTAGAAGATATGGAGAAACAAATGATACGGAAAGCATTGGAGGCTTGTGCCGGAAATTTGTCGGCAGTAGCCACCCAGTTAGGAATTACTCGGCAGACACTTTATAACAAGATGAAAAAATTCGGATTATGAACCGGTATCTTCAATATATAACACGGCAGTACTGGTTCAGAGTCGTATTGACAGTACTCGTTTGTACAGTCACCGTCCGTTTCGGTATCCTTCAATCTTATACATGGTTTGGAGTCTGTATTTGCCTTTTAATCCTATGCATATTATGGCAAATCCGACTTTACCGTACCCACGTCAAACAGGTACTTTTTATGATTGATGCATTGGAAAATAATGATAATTCCTTTCACTTCCCTGAAGAATACGGTACTCCGGAAAGCAGGCAGATCAATCAGGCACTCAACCGGGTGGGACACATTTTATACAATGTAAAAGCAGAAACAGCTCAACAAGAGAAGTATTACGAATTGATACTCGACTTCGTGAGTACGGGATTATTAGTGCTCAATGACAATGGAGCTGTATATCAGAAGAATAAAGAAGCACTCCGGCTTCTGGGACTCAACATATTCACACATATCCGCCAGTTAAGTAAAGTAGACGCTACACTCATGGAAAAAATGGAAAACTGCCGCCCGGGGGATAAACTACAAGTCATGTTTCATAACGAACGGGGAACAGTCAATCTATCCATACGTGTTTCGGAAATTAATGTTCATAAAGAGCATTTGCGTATCCTGGCTCTGAATGATATCAACATCGAACTGGATGAAAAAGAGATCGATTCATGGATTCGGTTAACTCGTGTACTCACCCATGAAATTATGAACTCCGTCACTCCTATCACCTCGTTAAGTGATACACTTTTGTCCATGGTGAAAGATAAAGACGAAGAAATCAGCCATGGCTTGCAGACTATCAGTACCACCGGCAAAGGCTTGCTTTCTTTTGTCGAATCTTACCGAAAATTCACACGTATCCCGACTCCGGAGCCTTCTTTGTTTTATTTGAAAGCATTCATCGAACGAATGGTCGAACTGACCCGGCACCAGAATCCGTGTAATCATATTACTTTCCATACAGAGGTTATTCCCGCCGACCTGATCCTCCATGCAGACGAGAATCTCATTTCACAAGTCGTTATCAATCTTCTGAAAAACGCAGTGCAGGCAATCGGCAATCAGCCCGGCGGACGCATTGCGATACAGGCTCACTGCAACGACGCGGAAGAAGTACTGATTGAGATAAAAAACAATGGCCCTGCTATCCCTCCTGAAATTGCGGAACATATATTCATCCCTTTCTTTACGACCAAAGAAAGAGGAAGCGGAATCGGACTAAGCATCTCCCGCCAGATTATGAGGCTTTCGGGTGGTAGCCTAACATTGATTCCGGATGATAAAGAGACTAAGTTCATATTAAAATTCAAATAACAGAGTAGCCTATGATACCCGTACTTATCAATAATCCGTTATTCCAGGAGATAACTCCGGAAAAACTATCCGCTAATCTGGAAGAAATAAGTTTCCACACCCGTTCTTATAAGAAAGGGGAAATTCTGGCACGGCAGGGGGATGTATGCAACCGCCTCGTCATTCTGACCAAAGGCAGTGTTCGCGGAGAAATGATAGACTATTCCGGAAGATTAATAAAGGTAGAAGATATTGCCGCCCCCAGAGCGATTGCCCCGCTTTTTCTGTTTGGCGAAGAAAATCGTTATCCGGTGGAGGTGACAGCCAACGAGCCGACAGAGGTTATAGAAATTCCTAAAACAAGTGTTCTGGAATTGTTCCGCAAGAACGAGCAGTTTTTCGAAAATTATATGAACCTTTCTGCCAACTACGCACGGACTTTATCCGACAAGCTCTTTTTCATGTCTTTCAAGACTATCAGGCAGAAGATTGCTTCTTATTTACTTCGCCTATATAAGCAGCAACAACAGTTACATATCACCCTCGACCGATCGCAACAGGAATTAAGTGATTATTTCGGAGTATCCCGTCCTTCGTTGGCACGCGAATTGGCACACATGCAGGAAGACGGATTACTCACTGCCGACCGGAAACAGATCACTATCCTTCAAAAAGAAGAGCTTGTCCGGCTTATCCAATAGAGTTTGCCGGTATCCACAAAAAAATATTCATTGTTGTAACATTAGTTACAGAACTGCCCGCAACCTTTGCGCTACATTTGCGTTCATTAATCAAGAAGACTAATTAAAACGTAAATGTTATGAGTATGTTCTGTTATCAATGTCAAGAAACCGCAATGGGTACAGGTTGTACCTTAAAAGGAGTATGCGGTAAAACATCCGAAGTGGCTAACCTGCAAGACCTGTTGCTCTTTGTAATACGTGGAATTGCCGTGTACAACGAACACCTGCGTAAAGAAGGACATTCCTCCGAAGAAGCGGACAAATTTATCTATGATTCTCTCTTTATCACTATTACCAATGCCAACTTTGACAAAGCAGCCATTATTGGGAAAATAAAGGAAGGACTACGCTTGAAAAAAGAACTGGGCGGTAAGGTTTCTATCAAAAACGCTCCCGACGAATGTCTTTGGAACGGCAATGAAGATGAATTTGAAGAAAAGGCTAAAACAGTGGGGGTGCTTCGCACACCAGACGAAGACATCCGTTCGTTAAAAGAACTGGTGCACTACGGACTGAAAGGAATGGCAGCCTATGTAGAGCACGCACATAACCTGGGTTACCAGTCACCGGAAATCTTCGCCTTCATGCAACATGCATTAGCTGAACTGACCCGCAATGATATAACTATGGAAGAACTGGTTCAACTTACACTGGAGACAGGTCAACATGGGGTGTCTGCCATGGCACAACTGGATACTGCCAATACAAGCAGTTACGGCAATCCCGAAATTACCGAAGTCAATATCGGTGTACGCAACAATCCGGGTATCCTTATCAGCGGGCATGACCTGAAAGACCTCGAAGAACTGCTGGAACAAACGGAAGGTACGGGAATAGACATCTATACTCACAGCGAAATGCTTCCGGCCCATTACTATCCCCAACTAAAGAAATACAAACATCTGGCAGGAAACTACGGGAATGCTTGGTGGAAACAAAAGGAGGAGTTTGAAAGTTTCAACGGGCCGATTCTGTTTACAAGCAACTGCATTGTTCCTCCACGTTCCAACGCCAGCTACAAGGATCGTATCTATGTCACCGGCGCTTGCGGACTGGAAGGAGCACATTATATCCCGGAACGTAAGGACGGAAAACCAAAAGATTTCTCTGCACTGATTGCCCACGCCAAGCAATGCCAGCCACCGGTAGCAATAGAAAACGGTACTCTTATCGGCGGGTTTGCCCATGCGCAAGTGACGGCTTTGGCAGACAAAGTAGTAGAAGCTGTAAAGAGCGGTGCGATTCGTAAGTTCTTTGTCATGGCAGGATGCGACGGACGTATGAAGAGTCGTGAATATTACACAGAGTTTGCCCGGAAACTTCCGAACGATACGGTTATCCTGACAGCCGGATGTGCAAAATACAGATACAACAAGTTGTCTTTAGGTGATATCAACGGTATTCCCCGTGTACTGGATGCAGGACAGTGTAACGACAGTTATTCACTAGCCGTCATTGCCCTGAAACTGAAAGAAATCTTCGGTTTGGATGATGTAAACAAGTTGCCTATTGTATATAACATTGCTTGGTATGAACAGAAAGCCGTTATCGTATTGCTGGCCTTATTAGCTTTGGGAGTGAAAAACATTCATCTGGGTCCTACCCTCCCCGCTTTCCTTTCTCCGAACGTAAAAAATGTGTTGATAGACCAATTCGGAATCGGTGGTATCAGTTCGGTAGATGAAGATATTATGAAATTTCTGTCATAACTAATAGAACCTGAATCTTACATAAAGGCGCGGACAATGCAATGTTTTTGTATCGTCCGCGCCTGAAATTTATAGTAGAATCAACTTATTCTTTCCGGTCAGTCATTTCTCGGCAAAATCAAATTAAGGAGTACGCCTACCAAAGCTGCCAGTCCGATACCGGATAAAGAAAATTCCCCCCAGGTAAAAACAGCTCCGCCGATACCGACAGTCAATGTTAAAGATACGATGATAATATTCCTTGTACGACTCAAGTCAATACAATTATTTACCAGATTGGCTATACCCGCACAGGCTATTGTACCGAAGAGTAAAAGCATAATTCCACCCAACACTGCACTCGGAATTGATTTCAACAATGCACTGATCTTACCTATAACAGAAAATAAGATAGCAGAAAACGCGGCAATCCGGATTACCTGCGGATTAGTGATCTTCGTCAGAGACATGGCACCCGTTACTTCGGAATAAGTAGTTACAGGAGGGCCACCTACCAGTCCGGCAAAAAAACAAGCCAGACCGTCTCCCAATAAAGTACGATGCAGACCGGGGTCTTTCACAAAATCTTTTCCGGCAACAGTGTTGACCACATATACATCACCAATATGCTCTATCACCGGAGCAATCGCTACCGGAATCATAAACAGCACCGGTTCCCACGAAAACTTAGGGAAAACAAATTGAGGCAAACCAATCCATGCCGCATCTCTGACACCGGATAAATCTAAATCATAGAAAAGCCATGCGGCCAGATAACCTACTATAATCCCACAAAAGATAGGTATCAGTTTTAAAAGTCCTTTCGCTTTCATTGAAACAATAACCGCAGTAACCAACGACAACAAGGCCAGCACCCAGTTTTCTTTTGCCATATTCACACCGGTTCCCGCCAGAGACAGTCCAATCAGAATAATGACCGGACCTATGACAACCGGAGGAAACAATTTCTCAATTACCCTTATCCCCTGCCACTTGACAAGCGCACTCATTACAAAATAAACAAGCGCAACCCCTACCATGCCCGATAAAGTGCCGGGTAATCCGTAAAGTTCCGTCGCTTTTATGATAGGAGCAATAAAAGCAAAACTACTTCCCAAGAAAATAGGAACCTTCCCACGAGTGACAGCGTGAAAGATAAGAGTACCGATCCCGGCGGTAAATAAAGCAGTGGAAGGGTCGAGCCCGACCAATAACGGTACAAGAACCGTAGCTCCAAAGGCTACAAACAGGAATTGTACTCCCACTATCCCTTTCCTTAAAGGAGTAAGATTATTTGAATCCATAAGTATGATGTAGATTAATTGAGTGCAAAATTAATCTTTTTAGACAATTTAACTACCTTTTTTCACAAAAATACATCCAAAAAGCCCTTTAATTTGTTGTTAATAATGTGTAACTTCGCACGGTGAGAACGAATACGACAATTTTATAACTTAATAATATATTGCCTATGATATTTACAGCAGAAAACACCTTACTTATTGGTTCTATCTTACTTTTCGTCAGCATTGTTGTTGGAAAAACCGGATACCGCTTCGGAGTGCCCACTTTATTACTATTCCTTGTAGTAGGAATGCTATTCGGAAGTGACGGACTCGGACTCCAGTTCCATGACGCCAAAGATGCACAATTCATTGGTATGGTTGCATTAAGCATCATCTTGTTTTCGGGAGGTATGGATACGAAGTTCAAAGAAATCAAACCCATTTTAGGACCAGGTATCGTGCTTTCTACCGTCGGAGTTTTACTCACTGCCCTTTTCACCGGATTGTTTATCTGGTGGCTATCCGGCATGAGTTGGACAAATATTTATCTGCCTATCACGACTTCATTGTTATTGGCAGCTACTATGTCGTCTACCGACTCGGCCTCCGTATTCGCTATCCTGCGTTCGCAGAAAATGAATCTGAAACATAACCTCCGTCCCATGTTGGAATTGGAAAGTGGTAGTAATGACCCTATGGCGTATATGCTGACCATTGTGCTGATACAGTTTATCCAATCGGCAGGTATGGGAGTCGGTGCTATTGTCGGTTCATTTGTCATTCAGTTTATGGTAGGTGCAGGTGCCGGATATGTACTCGGAAAGCTGGCTATCCGTATGCTGAACAAACTCAATATTGACAACCAGGCATTGTATCCGATATTATTGCTGGCTTTTGTATTCTTCACCTTTTCTATCACCGACTTGCTGAAAGGTAACGGTTACCTTGCCGTATACATCGCAGGTATCATGGTAGGAAACAATAAAATCATGCACCGCAAGGACATCTACACATTTATGGACGGATTGACCTGGCTGTTCCAAATCATCATGTTCCTTTGCCTCGGACTTCTCGTCAATCCGCATGAAATGCTGGAAGTAGCAGTAGTAGCCTTGTTGATCGGTGTCTTTATGATTCTCATCGGGCGTCCGTTAAGCGTGTTCCTCTGCCTGCTCCCTTTCCGGAAGATTACCATGAAATCACGGTTGTTCGTATCATGGGTAGGACTACGCGGTGCCGTACCTATCATCTTTGCCACCTATCCGGTAGTTGCAGGCGTGGAAGGTTCGAATATCATCTTTAATATCGTATTCTTCATTACCATTGTCTCGTTGGTTGTGCAGGGAACAACGATTTCTTTCGTTGCCCGCATGCTGAACCTCTCCAAACCACTGGAGAAAACAGGGAATGACTTTGGAGTGGAGCTGCCGGAAGAAATAGACTCCGACCTTAGCGACATGACCATTACCACGGAAATGCTGGAAGAAGCAGATACCTTGAAGGATATGAATCTTCCCAAAGGAACATTGGTTATGATAGTGAAACGCGGAGATGAGTTTTTAATTCCTAACGGAACACTGAAACTTCATGTAGGAGACAAGTTGCTCCTTATCTCCGAAAAATCAAAAGAGGAAGTAAACGAATCCGAATAAGGCGGGGGACGAAATATGTTCAAACATCCCCCGTTAATTAACCGTAAAACTTAATTGTAAAATTCGGTTTACATTAATGAAGTATTAATTTTGCGCAGTTTTAAACTAAATGTGCAAAAACGAATGGAACAAGAACATCAGTTCATCGACTATATTGAACAAAGCATTATCAAGAACTGGGATAAAGACTCTTTGACTGACTACAAAGGAATTACCCTCCAATATAAAGATGTGGCTCGTAAAATAGCTAAATTCCACATTGTTTTAGAAAGTGCCGGTATTCAGCCGGGAGACAAGATAGCAGTCTGCGGACGTAACAGTGCCCATTGGGCTGTCACTTTTCTGGCTACTATCACTTACGGAGCCGTAATTGTTCCTATTCTCCATGAATTTAAAGCGGATAATATCCATAATATTGTCAACCACTCCGAAGCCAAACTGCTTTTTGTCGGCGACCAGGCATGGGAAAACCTGAATGAAGACGCCATGCCCCTGTTGGAAGGAATCGCGTCACTCACCGATTTCTCATCATTGGTATCACGCAATGAAAAACTGACGTATGCTTTCGAACACCGGAATGCGATATACGGTCAACGTTACCCGAAGAATTTCCGTCCGGAGCATATCTGTTACCGGAAAGACAGGCCCGAGGAACTGGCTATTATCAACTATACTTCAGGAACCACAGGCTATTCAAAAGGTGTCATGCTCCCCTATCGCAGTATCTGGTCGAATGTGGCCTATTGTTTTGAAATGCTTCCCGTCAAACCGGGCGACCATATCGTTTCCATGCTTCCTATGGGACACGTTTTCGGTATGGTATACGATTTCTTATATGGCTTCTCCGCAGGTGCGCATATCTATTTCCTGACACGTATGCCGTCTCCGAAAATCATCTCACAATCTTTCTCGGAGATTAAGCCCAGAGTTATCTCTTGCGTACCTTTGATTGTAGAAAAGATTATCAAGAAAGATATCCTCCCTAAAGTGGATAGCAAAATCGGAAAGTTATTGCTCAAAGTACCTATCGTCAATGACAAAATCAAATCGTTGGCCCGCCAGGCAGCTATGGAAATCTTTGGAGGTAATTTCGACGAAATCATTATCGGCGGCGCTCCTTTCAATGCCGAAGTAGAAGCTTTTCTCAAAAAGATAGGTTTCCCCTACACCATTGCTTACGGCATGACAGAATGTGGTCCGATTATCTGCTCCAGCCGTTGGGATACATTGAAACTTGCTTCCTGCGGAAAGGCCACTACGCGAATGGAAGTCCGCATTGATTCCCCGGATCCTAAAACTCATGCCGGAGAGATTGTTTGCAGGGGAGCGAATATGATGCTCGGATATTATAAGAATCCGGAAGCTACCGCACAAATCATTGATGTAAACGGGTGGTTGCATACAGGAGATCTGGGTGTTATGGATGAAGAAGGTTATGTAACTGTTCGCGGACGTAGCAAGAATATGCTTCTCACTTCCAGCGGACAGAATATCTATCCGGAAGAGATAGAAAGCAAACTGAATAATATGCCGTATGTGGCGGAATCATTAATCGTATTGCAACACGACAAACTGGTGGCGCTTATCTATCCGGATTTTGACGATGCATTTGCTCACGGATTGCAGCAAAACGATATCCAGAAAGCTATGGAAGTCAATCGTGTCGAACTGAATCAACAATTGCCTAACTACTGCCAGATCAGCAAGATTAAAATTCATTTCGAGGAATTTGAAAAGACAGCGAAGAAATCAATCAAACGTTTCATGTATCAGGAAGCAAAAGGATAAGATCTTTTTCGTATACAAAAGACAAGATAAATAAAAACGGTGAACAAACCCCTGTACTTGTTCACCGTTTTTTCTAACCTAACCAACTTTATTTCCTTAATCTATCATCATTCAACAATCTTTTACCTTAAAACCAAACCTATCCCTAACACAATAAACCTCTATTAAATCTTAACCTATTTTTTCTTAAAGTTGTATGAACGAAATAGCCTGTCCTCCTCCGGCAGCCATACGTACAGTCAGCGTATTTTCAGCTGTGACAGTTTGTTCCGTAATCTGATAATCTGCCGGATTCGTTTTCCAGTCCGCCTTCTCACCGTCGGCATAGATAACAGCTTTATATTGTTTCCCCGGTTTCAGGAAGTCCAGTTTTATTTCCAGTGTACGGGGAGCCTCATTGGTAGCTGCTCCGAAGAAATAATTGTTTTTCGCTTTACGTACAACAGCTACAAACTCTCCCGGTTCTCCTGCCAATGCCTTGGATTCGTCACAATCCGGGTCGAAATCGCGGAAGAACCGGAAAGCAGGATGTCCTTCATAATGCTCAATCATATCAGAAGCCATTTGCAAGGGAGAATATAGAATCACCCAATTGGCAATCTGCTTCGCCAATGTTGTGTTGACACGGCTGTTCCCCTTATCCTGGTCATTCCATTTCCGACGACGGGGAGAGTCTTTGGTTTGCTGGAACAAAATATCAAAAGTTCCTGGAGTGTAGTCCATTGGACCGGACAGCAAGCGGGTAAACGGCAACATTACATGATGAGACGGCGGATTTCCTTCACTCCATGCATTCCATTCCATACCTCTGGCTCCTTCGCGCGTCATCATGTTGGGCCATGTACGGCGGATACCGGTATCCTTAATCGGTTCGTGTGCATCCAATGTCATTCTATGCTCCGCAGCTGTTTCCACTACCTTCTGATAATGGTTGACTCCATATTGTCCATGATGTGAAAGCCCGTTCGGGAAAGCTCCTGCATAACCTGTTTTCAGGATGTGGATGCTGTGGTCGGTATACCATTGCATTGCATGATCCATTTGCCGTTCATAGTTCGGGATATTTCCTCCTGTTTCATGGTGTCCAATGATTTCGATTCCTTTTTCCTTGGCATAACGTACTATTTCATCTATGTCAAAGTCAGCGTAAGGTTTCGTAAAATCAAAATTCTGCATACCGCCCCAACTTTCCCAACCTTCATTCCAGCCTTCAAACAATACCGCTTCTATATTATTGGCAGCAGCGAAGTCGATATATTTTTTGGCATTGACAGTGGTAGCACCGTGGCGTTCATCCATTTTCCAAGTCTCTACCCCCAGATGCATCCCCCACCATACACCGATATATTTCAAAGGACGAATCCAATCAGTAGTTTCTAACACACAAGGGTCATTCAGGTTCAGGATCAGGGAAGAATTGATTAATCCGACAGCTTCCGGAGCAATCTGGATAGTACGCCAGGAAGTTGTAAAATGGTTGCTTTTGCGTACCTTGATACCGTCCGGCCAAGGAGTAAGTTCCGCCTTCAAAGTGTAATCTCCGATTTGTTTCAGCGTCATTTCGGAGAAATCATACAATGCCGCTTCATGGATACTTCCGTAAACACCATCCGCCGTCTTAAAGGTAAAAGGAGTATTGGCTGTCTCCACTTCGGAAATAGGCTGCTGCTTATAAAGCAATTCATAAGTCTCGGCACTCGCAGGAATCGACCATGAGGTACCGTCCTGACGGAAGTGGAAAGTAGTCAGTTCATCAGTTATCATCAGAGAATCCACATTGGGAACATTATATTCATAACGGAACCCTACTCCGTCATTGAAAACCCGGAAACGAAGGGTCAACTGCACCTGATCCTCATTAATCAGATTGACAGCCATTTCATTATAATGGTTCCGGTTGGTTTTATTTTCTCCCCACGGCTGCGTCCATGTTTCATCTTTGCTGTCGAATGTGGTTTTCTCTATCCGGAAGCCTCCTCCCAGAATAACACCGTTTCCCTCCACAAAGCCCATTTTTGAATTTTCTATCAGCAATGAATCATTTACCGACACATTATAAAACGGAGTACCATTCTCATCTACCGTCAACGTCATCTTGATGTGACCGTCCGGTGATTTTACTTCTGTTTTCGGACTGCTACACGCACAACATCCCAGCATACACAGAAAAGCTACAACTAAATGCTTTACTTTCATAGTACAATTATCTGTTTATATATAATACAATCCATAAAGAAGAAACACTTAATTGTATGCGACTTTTCTTTATAAAGAAAGTCCGAATCTGATTTGCTTTGCAGGCAAACCTCAGATTCGGACTTTTATTTTCATTAAAACACCGGATGTTATTTATCAAACATCGCTCATCCGGCAATTATTATTTATGCAGAAGAACATCAGTACCCGGAACAATCTTTCCCATTGACCACACACAACGTACATTCAACTCCTTATCGAGAATCACAATATCTGCATCCAACCCTTTAGCCAATGCACCTTTCCGGTCACTGACTCCAATCAAACGGGCGGGAGTCTCGGAAGCCATGCGCACTGCATCCTCCAAAGGAATATTTGCTTTCTTTACCATTGTACGCACCAACACATCCATTGTAGCCAAACTACCGGCCAGCGCGGAATGGTCTGCCATTTTACACACTCCATCTTCAATAATATAACGCGGGTCAATCGGTTCATGTCCTTCGTAAGCAGCGTAAGCCAGCGCATCAGTCACCAGACACGTATTCTCCACTCCTTTCAGTTTATAAACCAGTTTCAGAATAGTGGCAGGCAAATGAATGCCGTCCGCAATAACTTCCACCGTCATTCCGTCTGTCAGATATACACTCTCCACCGTCCCTTCATATTTATATTCACGGCGTTTGTGGAAACCCGGCATTGCATTGTAAAAATGAGCAGCATGTGAGAATCCCACCGCATACGCCGCTTTAATCTCATCATATTCGGCTTCTGTATGTGTAACTGCCGTCATTATTCCCTTTGAACGGGTATATTTGGCGAAATCATGCGCTCCACGTAATTCCGGGCTGATATCCCAACGCTTGATACAAGTAGTATGCTCCAATAACGGAATATATTCATTCTCATCAGGAGTTTTCAGAAAACCTTCATACTGGCTTCCTGCCATTTTCGGATTCAAATAAGGTCCCTCAATATGCAGACCGAGAATTGGAGAATCCGGTTCCTGCATCAATCCCTCACACACATCGACAGCCTGATAAAGTTTTTCAAACGATGTGGATGACAAAGTAGGAAACATACTGGTGGCGCCATGCTTCAAATGCGCGGTAGTTGCCATGCGGAATGCTTCTTCCGTAGCTTCGGTAAAATCATGTCCGCCGCCTCCGTGCGCGTGCATACTGACAAATCCCGGTACGATTGTCATTCCCCGGGCGTCAATAACCGTTGCACCGATAACTGCCAGGTCACTGTTGGTCACCTCTAATATTTTTCCGTCACAAATCAATACCGAACCGTCTTTCAGCCAGCCTTGCGGGGTAAGTATTCTACCATTAATTATCTGAGTTAACATAGTCTTCTTTATTTATTAGATTTAAAACAGTTTATTGGTACCTTCCACTAATTGCCCCATTGCCCATACGGCTCTCACATTCAAGTCTCTGTCGAGGGCAATAATATCGGCATCCTTACCACGTTCAAGCGTTCCTTTGCGGTCAAGTACTCCCATTATGCGGGCAGGCGTTTCGGATACCATGCGTATCACATCCGCCAAAGGTATTTCCGCTTTCTGCACCATGGTACGAATCAAGCGGTCCATAGTAGCCACACTTCCTGCCAAAGCAGAACGGTCGGCCAGCTTGCATACTCCGTCTTCAATAATCACGCGCGGGTCAAAAGCAGTCTGGCTGTCACTGGCCGCACAAGCCAGTGCATCCGTTATCAGGCAGGTACGCTCCACTCCTTTTATCTTATAAACAAGACGCAGAATAGTAGGTGGTACATGAATACCGTCAGCCACCACTTCGACCGTCATGTCGTCAATCAGGTAAATACTTTCTACCGTACCTTCGTATTTATATTCTTTCCGTTTATGGAATCCCGGCATTGCATTATAGAAATGAGTAGCATGGGTATATCCGGCTTCATAGGCAGTCTGTATGTCCTCAAACTCCGCCTGCGTATGTCCTACGGAAGCCAACACTCCTTTCGCCGTGATGTATTTACCGAATTGCATGGCTCCCGGAAGCTCCGGCGCAGCATCCCAACGCTTGATACAACGAGTTTCCTCCAGTAACGGGATATATTCTTCCGGATCGGGGTTTTTGATATTTTCGGGAATCTGTCCGCCTGCCATAGCCATATTGAAATAATGTCCTTCCAGATGAAGTCCTAATACAGGGCTGTCCGGTTCCGCCATCATCTTCTCGGTAGTCTCTGCGGCTGCACGAATCATAGGAATGGTAGAAGAAGAAAGAGTGGGGAAAATACTGGTCGTACCATGCTGCATATGAGCTTTGACAGCTACCCGGAAAGCTTCTTCCGTGCCTTCCATGAAGTCTCTTCCACCGCCGCCATGAACGTGGATTTCCACTCCTCCGGGAACGATATACATTCCTTTGGCGTCGATAAGTTTAGCTCCAATAATTGCAAGGTCACAATTGGTTACTTCCAGAATTTTGTTGTCGCGAATAAGCACTGATCCATCTTTCAGCCAACCTTGAGGCGTCAGGATGCGTGCATTAATGATTTGTGTTAACATATCGCTATTATTAAATTAATTATAGGCCTGTGTGAATCAATGACACTCTTTTTGGGGGAAGTACACTGATTTTTTCAATTGCAAAATTACGCTTTTCTATTCAATCTATCGATAAAATAGTCCGGTAAACTTCCAATATAATACAAAAAAAGGTTGTCAATCTTATCGACTGACAACCTTGTTCTATTTGGAGCGGAAAACGAGACTCGAACTCGCGACCCTAACCTTGGCAAGGTTATGCTCTACCAACTGAGCTATTTCCGCAAATAACCTTTCATGAACTGTGAAGAGAAGGAGACTCGAACTCCCACGACATAACTGTCACTACCCCCTCAAAGTAGCGCGTCTACCAATTCCGCCACCTCTCCAGAATTCTAAAAGTATAATCTCTGTGCCCAGAACAGGACTCGAACCTGCATGCCTCTCGACACACGCACCTGAAACGTGCGCGTCTACCAATTCCGCCACCTGGGCAAAGATTATTGTTCCAACATTTCAAAGAAACATGAGCGGAAAACGAGACTCGAACTCGCGACCCTAACCTTGGCAAGGTTATGCTCTACCAACTGAGCTATTTCCGCATTTTTTCGTTTGCGGTTGCAAAGGTAGGGATTTTCCGTAA